>JAVVFR010000075.1:0-7168 GCA_032250595.1 Bacteroidales bacterium
GAGGAGTTCAGGAATAACGGCAATGGAGTTCAGAATATCTTTAATAACACCGGCTCTTTTGACAGGATCATCGCCAGCTTCTGTCATTAACAGGTTGGCTTTAAAGGTGATAAAATTTTCTGCATGCGAAGAGAGATAGTTTTCTACTTCTTCAGAGCGATATTTTTTGCTGAACGAATCGGGGTCTTCACCATCGGGCATTGGTACTATATTTACATGCATTCCTTGCTTCAATACCATATCGATACCACGAAAAGAGGCTTTTATCCCTGCCGGGTCACCGTCGAATATCATGGTAATATTTGAAGTAAACCGTTTTATGATGCGGATTTGTTCTTCTGAGAGGGCAGTACCAGAAGAAGAGACAACGTATTTTATTCCTGCCTGATGCAAGGCAATCACATCGGTATAACCCTCAACGATCAAACAATTATCTTTCGATACAATTGCGTTTCTGCCGTGAAACAGCCCATAGAGTACCCGGCTTTTATTGTAGATTTCTGACTCGGGAGAGTTGAGGTATTTGGGTTTTTTTGGGTCATTAACAAAGATCCTTCCTCCGAAGCCTACAATTCTACCGGAGATATTGTGAATAGGAAATATCAGCCGGTCACGGAACCTGTCATAGAGCAGTCCGTTTCGGTCGATAGCAAGACCTCCTTTAATAAGTTGTTCTTTCCGGTATCCGTTATTAAGTGCATATTGGCAGAAGGCGTCTGTGACAGCAGGGGAGTAACCTATCTCGAAAGTCTTAATGCTTGCATCATGAATATCTCTATTCCGGCAGTATCCCAGGGCGACTGATTTGCCGATATCTGTCTCGGAAAGCTGTTTGGCAAAGAACTTCGCTGCAAAGCCATTTAATGTATAAAGAGACTCTTTCTCGTCTTGTTGTGCTTTTTGTTGTTCAGACTCCTCTTCTTCTTCAATAACGATGTTATATTTCTTCGCTAACCAACGCAGCGCTTCCGGGTAGTTGTAATGTTCATGCTTCATCAGGAAATCTACAGCATTTCCCCCTTCACCACAACCGAAGCATTTATATATCCCTTTTGTTAGCGATACAGTAACGATGGAGTTTTTTCATTATGAAAAGGGCATAGCCCGATCATATTCGTGCCTCGCTTGCGGATAGTTACAAATTCACTAATGACTTCATCAATTTTTACCGCATCATAAATGTCTTGTATCGTCTCTTTTTTTATCAATGAAGATGGTTATTGGTTATAATCGTTGATTTGCTCTTTGTTTATTATGATATCCTTAATATTCAGTTGCAGGGTAACATTTCCGTTCCATTCGTTCTCTTCAAAGGTATAACATATACTGAACGGGACCTCTTTCTGTATATCGTTGAGCATATTGCCCAATTGAAAAGCAATTGCAGGGAAGCTGTTTCCTTTGCGGTCTTTATCAATAATATCAAGTTTAAGATGGTTGCCATTATTACCAACAGCTCTTCCAAAGCCTCTGTCGATCACTTCGTCGGTTTGAAAGACAGGCGCCATATTTCCCGGTCCGAAAGGAGCAAATTGTTTTAAAATTCTAAAGAATTTTGGTGATACATTATCGAGTTTTATTTTCATGTCAATCTCAATTTCCGGTGTTAGTATCTCCGGTGTGATTCGTTCATTGACGAAAGCAGTAAACTTCTCTTTGAATTGTTCAAACTGTTCTTTTTTGAGCGATAATCCTGCAGCATAAGTATGTCCACCAAAATGTTCCAAAAGGTCGCTGCAATGATCAACGGCTTCATAGATATCGAATCCTTTTATCGATCTGGCAGACCCGGTAAGATTATCACCCGATTCAGTTAAAACGATAGTAGGCCTGTAATAGGTCTCTGTTAGACGTGAGGCAACAATACCTAATACACCCTGGTGCCAATCAGGTGAATAGACTACGGTGCATTTTGCTGATTTCATAGCAAGGTCTCCCTCTATCATGGTAAGTGCTTCCTGGTATGTTTTATAGTCTTTCTCTTTGCGTTCGTTGTTATATTCATTGATTTGTGCACTGAGCACTTTAGCTTTTTCATCGTTATCACAAATCAGTAGTTCCACGGAGTTGAGTGCGTTCTCAATTCTCCCGGCTGCATTGATGCGTGGGCCGATAAGAAAAACCAGGTCACTAATGGTAAGCTCCCGGGTAAAATAGAGTTCGCGTTTTTGTGTGTTGTCAATTTCATTGTATGTTTCCTCAAGCTCTTCTTCCTTGGGAGAAACAATGATATTTTTATTTAGCGAAGTATATTTTAATATGGCTTCGATGCCGGTTCTTGGTTTGGTATTGATCAGCCGAAGTCCATGGAAAGCAAGGATCCTGTTTTCCCCTGTGATAGGAACAATATCGGAAGCGATACTAATCACCACCAGGTCTAATAGTTGTTCTATCTGAGAAAAAGGGATGTTATGACTGTTTGCATATCCTTGTATCAGTTTAAATCCCACACCACATCCTGAAAGTCCTTTGAAAGGATAGCTACAGTCGAATCTTTTTGGGTCAAGCACTGCACAGGCATCTGGTATATTTTCGCCAGGGAAATGGTGGTCGCAGATGATAAAATCAACCCCTTTTTCCGTGGCATATTTTACTTTTTCAAGGGCTTTTATTCCACAGTCAAGGGCAATGATCAATGAATAGTTGTTTTCCACAGCATAATCAATACCCTGGAAAGAGACACCATATCCTTCAGAATAACGATTTGGGACATAAAACCCGATATCGTCAATCAGCTCTTTTAGGAACAAATATACCGTTGCAACAGCAGTGGTGCCATCTACATCATAATCACCGTACACCAATATCTTCTCTTTGTTTTGTATCGCTTTGCTTAATCGGTCAACAGCCTTGTCCATGTCTTTCATCAGAAAGGGGTCATGTAATGAATTAATATCAGGCCTGAAGAAGTTTTTTGCCTCATCGAAATTACTGATCTTTCGTTGTACAAGTAAGTTACTTAAATAGTGATCAGTATTTATTGTTGCTGCCAGTTCTTCTATTTTAACGGCTTCCCCTTGTTCTTTTAAGACCCATCTTTTTCCCATTGCAACCATTTTTTTTAACTTCTTTACACTGAATATTTAACCGATAAAGTTAATAAAAAAGGAACATGCATAACGCAATGGCTGTTGATTAATTCCCAAATAATTTATTACAGATTGATAACCCGATTGTTAAGAGGATAAATTATTATACGGTGTCATAGCAATAGCAGTTTACGTAAAAAACGTACTTTTGGTTTTTTAAAAATCACTGTAATCAAATTTAAAACTGGAGTTACATTATGATCCGGATTGTATCCCTTGTATTTATGCTGCATTTTTCCATGATGCTCACATCTCAATCACAGGATGAATGGATGACATATTATGAAAGATCGTTGGGAATGGAGACACCCCGTTATACTGAAACCATTGACTATGCAAAGCGGCTTGCCTCGGCTTCTTCATGGGTCACTTACACTACTTTTGGAACGAGTTTACAGGGGCGTGATTTGCCGTTGTTGATCCTCGATCGCGACGGATATTCATCTCCTGTTCAGATAAGGGCTGCCGGCAGGATAGTACTTTTTATAGAAGCTTGTATTCATCCGGGTGAGTCGGAAGGGAAAGACGCCGGATTGATGCTCTTTCGGGATATCGCTATCAATAAAACCGACACTCACTTATTGAACCATGTATCTATCCTCTTTATCCCTGTATTTAATGTAGACGGTCATGAGCGTTTCAGTGCATACAACAGGATCAATCAAAACGGGCCAAAGGAGATGGGGTGGCGTTGTACAGCAAATAACCTGAACCTAAATCGTGACTTCCTGAAAGCAGATGCTCCGGAGATGCGACAGTGGCTCACATTATATAACCGATGGCTGCCCGAATTTTTTATGGATATCCATACTACCAACGGCGCTGATTATCAATATACAATAACTTATGCGGCAGAGGTGTTCGGAAATATGGATGAAAGTCTTAGCCGGTGGCTCGACAGCAGCTATGTTCCGTATGTAGTGGAGACAATGGAGCAAGAAGGGGTGCTCATGTTTCCTTATGTGTCATTTCGACAGTGGCATGACCCACGCAGTGGCCTCTGTTCCCGGACAGCAACACCCAGGTATTCGGTAGGATATGCTGCCACACGGAACCGCCCCGGACTGCTCGTTGAAACTCATATGCTCAAACCTTATAAAGTGAGAGTGGAAGCTACCTGTAAACTGATAATTAATACTTTACGATATCTCAATATGTATCACAATACCGTGAAGAGGTTAGTGGATAAAGCTGACAAAAAATGCATTTTTGGTGATCTGTCCGGAAAACCATTCCCCCTGCGATATGAATTGTCGTCGAATGACAGTATTATGTTGGCATTTAAAGGATACAAATACCGCGAGGTGAAGAGTGATATTACCGGCAGTAAATACTTCATTTATTCCGATACCCCTCATACCTTTATGATACCATGGTTTAAAGAGAATTTAGTTGTTGAATCCGTTATGTTACCTGAAGCATATATTATTCCTCCGGAGTGGGGAGAAGTGATTAATGTATTGAATTGGCATGGTGTTGTTATGGATACTATTGAAAATGATTCCCTGTTTTCAATAACGTCATATCGGTTCAGCCAACCCCATTGGCATAATAAACCTTATGAAGGAAGGATTATGATTAACAAATTCTCTGTCACAACCATTTATGAAAATCGTATGTTCCCAGCGGGATCGGTGATTGTCCCGGTAAGTCAGCAAGCAGCCAGAGTTATTATACATGCCCTGGAACCTGAAAGCCCTGATGCATTGATAAGATGGGGTTTCTTTAATGCTATCTTTGAGCAGAAAGAATATGCTGAGATGTATGTTATGGCTGAAATAGCTCCCCTTTTGTTAGAAGATGACCCTGCCTTGATGAAAGCGTTTATGGGTTTTAATGAAGAGGTGAAAAACGAAAAAAACAGATCATGGTTGATCAGCAATTGGTTCTACGAGCGTTCACCGTGGTATGATGAACAAAAAGAACGCTATCCAATTGGAAGAATTGAATGGTAAGATGGTTTTTTAACAAAAATTCATCAAATAAAATTGCTTTAAATAAAAACATTTCGTTATTTCGCGAAATATAAAAATTATTATTCACATAATGAATCAGAAAACAGAACTCTCAGGTGAGATCAGAACGATGGCTTTGATCATAAAGGCGATGAGTCATCCGGTACGTTTATATATTTTGGAAAAGCTGTCGCACATGGATGCATGTTGCTATAGTGGCGACCTGGTGGACGAACTGCCTGTAGGCCGTTCAACGTTATCGCAGCATCTTAAGGAGTTAAAAAATGCCGGACTTATCCAGGGAGAAATATCCCCACCCTATATAAAATATTGTTTAAATAAAGAGACCTGGAAGAAGAGCAAGCAGTTTTTTGAGCAATTGTTTGATGACAATAAACCCTTCCTGAAAAAAAGCACATCATGCAAAAGCGAGTTTTAGTTTTATGTACCGGTAATAGCTGTAGAAGTCAGATGGCTGAAGCATTTCTACGATCCTACGATCGTAGGCTGGAGGTATATTCTGCCGGCACACTACCTGCCGGGGAGGTGCATCCGAAAGCTATTGCTGTGATGGAAGAAGCCGGTTTTGATATCACAAACCATCATCCAAAGTCTGTCGACAATTTTATTAACGATAGATTCGATGTGGTGATCACCGTGTGTGATGGCACCAAAGAGAGCTGTCCTGTTTTTATGGGAGAAGTGAGCCAACGTGTTCATATTGGCTTCGATGATCCTGCCGCAGTGCAAGGCAATGATACTTTTGTGTTATCGGAGTTCAGAAGGATACGGGATGAGATAAAAGATTCGATGTATCAATTCTATATAGAAAATTTAAAAACGGAATGACTATGACACCTGATGTTAAAAATATGGGTATTGTAACAGATGGTATACGACATTTGTCGGCACGGGAAGCGTTTATGTTATGTAAAGAAGGTGCCATACTTGTTGATCTTAGAACACCTTATGAGACTGATGCCCGGCAGTTTGATGCAGAAAATGTACTCCTTTTTCCAAAGGATGATTTAAAAGAGGACTATACAGCGTTACCTAAAGACCGGTTACTTATTCTGGCCGATGGTGTTGGATTGCACAGCAAAGAAGCGTTGGTTTTTCTTCGCAGCAAAGGATACGAGAAAATTGCTAATCTTGCCGGGGGTATTGTCGACTGGGAGCGTGAGGGGTATCATGTAATTACCGATAAAAATGAAATGATGCGTGGGCAGTGTGCATGTATGCTCAAAAGTAAAACAGGTAAAAAATTGGAATAGCAACGATAACAAAATTTGCAATAATGGAATCGACCACCAAAAGGCTATCTTTCCTTGACAGGTATCTTACTCTATGGATTTTTCTTGCCATGGGTATAGGTATTGCTTCCGGAAGATTTTTTCCGGGGATAGCTGATTTTTGGAGTAGTATGAGCAGTGGTACCACAAATTTGCCTATTGCAATTGGGTTAATTATTATGATGTATCCTCCATTGGCGAAGGTAAAATATGAAGAGCTCAAAGATGTATTCAAGAACAGGAAAATTTTAGTACTGTCGTTGGTGCAAAACTGGTTGATAGGGCCGGTGTTGATGTTTTTTCTGGCAATTTTATTTTTACATGATTATCCGCATTATATGACCGGACTCATCCTTATTGGTTTGGCACGATGTATAGCCATGGTGATTGTGTGGAATGACCTGGCAGAAGGGGACACTGAATATGCTGCCGGGCTTGTAGCCTTCAACAGTATTTTCCAGGTGCTCTTTTTCTCTGTTTATGCTTATGTATTTGTTACTATTCTGCCCGGGTTTTTTGGTTTGTCGGGAAGCAATGTAGATATAACCATGGGACAGATAGCGGAATCTGTGATGATATATCTGGGCATTCCCTTTGCTGCAGGCATGTTAACCCGTTTTGTGTTGATACGGGTAAAAAATAAAAGTTGGTATCATCAAAAGTTCATCCCGAAGATCAGCCCGCTGACACTTATTGCTTTGTTGTTTACCATTTATGTTATGTTTTCTCTTAAAGGCGATTATATCGTTAAGCTTCCATTGGATGTGGTGCGTATTGCTATTCCGTTGATAATCTATTTTGTAGTCATGTTTTTTATCTCCTTTTTTCTTAG
>JAVVFR010000076.1:0-7127 GCA_032250595.1 Bacteroidales bacterium
ATCCAATGCATATCCTTACTATGACAATATTCAGGCATACCGGCTATATACCCTTGCACTCGCCGGAAAACCGGAACTGGGGGCAATGAACAGGTTGAGAAATAATTCCGCACTATCTGTGCAGGCACAATGGCGCCTTGCAGCAGCTTATGCTCTCGCAGGGAAACAGAAAACAGCCAATAGTATGATCGGGAATATTTCTTATGATATAAAGCCCTACCGGGAATATGGCACTACCTTCGGTTCTAATTTGCGTGATAAAGCGATGATCCTCGAAACAATGCTCCTGCTCGGCAAAAATAGTGAAGCCGCTGTCCTGGTGAAAGAGATCGCCGAAGCACTCAATTCTGATACGTGGTACGGTACCCATACTACTGCATACGCATTGATGGCGGTCGCTAAATACGCTTCCAAAAATAATCTGGAAGAAGGTATTGATTGCAAATTCTCTTTTAAGGGAAAAAACTATGCTGTAAAAACCGATAAGGTAGTTTATCTGTTTGATCTAAAGGATGTTGAATATTTGGAAAAAGCATCATTGGCAGTTACCAACAATGGTAACAGTACTGTTTTTGTTAAAACTATTGCTATCGGGACCCCAATGCCCGGCAAAGAAAATCCCGATAACAGTAAACTTACTATTTCTGTGAATTATACTACATTAGACGGTGTGCCCGTTGATCCTTCTATGATACAGGGGCAGGACGCTGTTGTGGCTGTTACTGTGAATAACCCCACAACAAGTAACTACAGAGAGTTGGCCCTTACTCACGTGATGCCCAGTGGATGGGAGATATTTAATCAACGCCTTACCGGGTTTACTGATAGCCGTGTGTTGGAATCAAATATTTTTATTTATCAGGATATCCGTGACGATAGAGTACTTACTTATTTTAATCTGAAAGCAAAGGATAGTAAAACATTTTATGTTAAGATGAATGCAAGTTATATAGGGAGGTTTTATCTTCCTGCTGTGCAGTGCGCTGCGATGTATCAGAATGATGTGTATGCACGGACAGAAGGACGATGGATTGAAGTGTTGGAAGCCAGGTAGGTCAGTAGCTGTTAATAATATGTATTACACAACGAAAAAAATATCCGTGATTTGATAAATTATAAATATCATTATATGAGCAACATTCGATTATTGTTCTTATTTGTTTCCGCTCTTCTCTTTCTGTCGACTGTGAAAGCACAGGACATCAACGTAACTATGGAATACCCCGGTGTGGTGTATGCAGGCGATAGTTTTACCATGTATGTCACCATAGAAAAGAATGGTATTCAAGGATTTGCGAGATTTCAACAACACTTTCCTGAGGGATTTTTCGCAGACTCTCTGGAGAATATGGGTGCCTCTTTCTCTTTTAAAAAACAGAAGGCAGGTTTTGTTTGGTTAAACTTTCCGGCACAGAAGAAATTCACCATTGCCTATAAAGTGTATGTCAACAGCGATCTTAAAGGTACATACCAAATAGGGAATGGGGAGCTGTCATATATGCTGAACAGCAATATAGAAAAATATCTTATTCGTCCTTTTAGTGTGAATGTTGTTGGCAGTGTCAGTGATATTGTCGCTGAAGGAGAAGAAACTGAGGAAACTATTGAAATTACATTTCTGCAAAAAACTAATACTGAACCTGAATCCGATTTTCCGGTTGTTGATACAATACTTGTGACAGATACCGTAGAAGAGATAAAAACGGCAGCAATAACAGAGCATCAGGCTGTGCAGAGCACCTTTAGTGATACGCTGATTAATCATCAGGAGGATAATGGTAAAGTTCATGACCCGAAAGTTGATGAGCCTGATGAAAATGATGTGGCTAAATTAGTTGATGCTGAAAAAAAGAGTGAACCGGATGATAATACAACGGCAGGGCTCTTTTTCAGGGTGCAAATAGGAGCATTCAGTACAAACAGAGAGAAGGAGTTTTTCAGGGAAAAGTATGCTATTTCAGATGCGTTGTTTCATGAAGAAAGAGGAGGTCTGCATGTTTATACCTTTGGTAATTGGAAAAGTTATGAGGAGGCAAATAAAAAATCAGATGCTTTCAGGAGCCGTACGGGGATAAAGTCGTTTATAGTGGCTTATAGAGATGGTGTGCGCATACCTGTTACTGAAGCAGTAAGAAAAGAGTAATTATGATATTTTTGCAGCAACAAAAAAAGAGTATGTCGTACCGGCGAATAATGAGAAAAGCCGTTGTTATTCGTTTTTTGTTCATGTTTCTGCCGGTAATGGTTGTAATGCCTTTGCGCACATTTGGTTCATCAGTTATGGGAGTTGATCCTGATGATAGTGTCATTGTTAATAACTATTACCACATCGGATTCAGATACGGGTTTATGGATTTTTTTGGTGACCTCGATAATGATATTAGCATGGGTATTCCGGATCGCAGTGCTGCAGAAGTCTTTATTAACTATGGCCTTTCACCTTCTTTTACAGTGGGTTATGCCTTTTCAACAGGAAGTGTTTACGGTAAAAAACGTTCAGTCAGCACTGCTGATATTTTCGCAAATCATAATTTTAAATCGAAACTGCTGACCCATCAGTTGCGGGTATCATACAATTTTGGAGGATTGTATAAACCACCGTTTCCCGTTTTTTTGCAGCCATCGGTATATTCAGGTATACAATGGGTCTTTTTCAATCCGATGGGTGATCTTCAGAATAAAGAAGGGGAAGTATATCACTATTGGAGCGATGGTACCATTCGAAATATGCCGGACCTCCCTGAAAATCAATTTACAGCCAATATTTTGCTTCGTGATTATTACTTCGAGACAGACCTTCGCGATGCCGACCTCGATGGCTTTGGTGATTATCCGAATTATGCCGTTGCTATTCCTGTTGGAGCTATGATAGATATTAATATCAATCCACGGCTTAGCTTCTCCATTGCTGCTGCCTATAACTTTACATTTACGGACTATATCGACAATTTTACCTCTATGAGCGGTGCTACCGACCCACTTAGAAATATTGGCGATACGAAAAACGATGCCTTCCTGTTTAAAACTATAGGACTCACTTTTAAAATCTGGGATACACGTTTGGTGAAAGTGAAAAAACCAAAAACGAAGAGCCCCGTAATTCCAAATAACTTTATACAATTCGACCTGAACAACGATAATGTTATTCAACACGAAGAAGTGCTTAAAGCCATCAACGACTTGTTCGATGGCAATAGTGAATATGATGTTGGGTTGATTGAACTCCTGGTCGACTGGTACAATATTCAGAAAAATACTATAAATAAAATAGATTTCTGATCGGATCCGGTTAGCTGTTACATATTGAAATTTGTAGCTTCAACAGATTTTATTTCTGGTATCGCTTTTTTTACTGCTGCTTCCACACCTTGTTTCAATGTCATCATACTCATTGGGCATCCTGCACATGCGCCCTGTAGTTCTACATTTACAATGTTATCGTTGGTTATGTTCACCAGTTTAATATTTCCTCCATCAGCTTCCAGGTAAGGGCGTATCTGATCGATAACGTTTTTAACACGTTGTTCAAGTGTTGAATTATTAGTTGTGTTTTCCATTTTCAATTTTTTAATGTTGGCCCCAAACGGCGAGCACTATTTTGCGGACAAAAATAATATTTATTTTTTTATTTGCACAACTTTTGTTGGTGCCTTGGTTTTGTTGCGTTCATTGGTTTGATGAACCACTGCATGGGCAAGTTCCTGGAACGACTGTCCTATAACGGAGTCTTTGTCAAGGGCTACCGGTTTTCCATTCTCTCCCGACTGCATCACAGCCTCTACGATAGGTATCTGTCCAATCACATCTACATCCATCTCTCCTGCAAGGCGTTCTGCTCCTCCTTTGCCAAAGATATAATATCGTTTGTCTGGCATATCAGGCGGAGAGAACCACGACATATTTTCTACCAACCCCAGCACCGTTACATCGATCTTATCACTCCTGAACATAGATACCCCTTTGCGCGCATCGGCTATGGCAATATTTTGAGGGGTGGTTACCACTACTACACCTGTTACCGGAAGCAACTGAACCAGGGTAAGGTGTATGTCTCCGGTGCCCGGCGGTAAGTCAACGACCATAAAATCAACATCCCCCCATTTGCATTCGGTGATAAGCTGGGTGAGTACATTCGAAGCCATCGGGCCTCGCCAGATCAGAGCATCTTCAGGCTTGATGTAAAACCCGATGCTGTTTAACTTTATTCCATATACGTCCAAAGGTTTTACGTAAGTCTTCCCGTCTTCTTCCCAGGCTTCAGGAAGGGCACCTTCAACACCAAACATCTTGGGTATCGAAGGTCCGTAAATATCTGCATCTACCAATGCCACACGAAGACCCATTTGGTGCAACCCCACAGCCAGGTTGGCAGCAATAGTTGATTTCCCAACGCCCCCTTTGCCACTGGCTACTGCAATAATGTTTTTTACACCGCTTAAAGTGCCCGGAGGAGAATCTTTTTTTGATGCCGTAGCTCGTTCCTTAATCTCTATTGTTACCTTCTCAATACCCGGAATCTCTGACTTGATCCTTTGCTCCGCTATCTTGCCTATCGATTTGATGAAGGCATCCTTTGCCTTGATTGACCGTAGTGTCAGTGATACCGAATCCCCATTTAGTTTTATGTCGTTAACTATCTTTAAAGTTATTATGTCCTTCTGAAACTCAGGATGTATTACCGTTGATAATATCTTCTCAATATTGCTTTTCATGATATTGATTATGTTTAATAATAATTAATACAATTGGGTTGAATTCACAATCCACTTTTTATAGGTAAGTGGCAAAGTTACTATATTTATTTAGATTTGGTAAAAATTAGCATTTTTTTACACTTTTTTCATATTAAAGACACCACTCTTATGTCAGGAACTTTTCTATCTTTGCGCTAATCAAAATAATGCGATTTTATGAAAAAATGCATAGAATCATTTTTACAGCAGCGGCATATAGCTGTTGCAGGGGTTTCGCGTAATGAAAAAAAGTTTGGCACTATTGTATACCACCATTTGAAAGAGCGGGGGTATAATGTTTATGCAATCAATCCTTTTATGAAGGAGGTCAACGGGGATCCTGTTTATCGAACCGTTGAAGATCTTCCTGATCAGATTACTGCAGTGGTGGCTGTCACAAAGCCGGATCAAACGCTGCAAATCACCGATGCATTGAAGCAAAAAGGAATTGATCATCTCTGGTTGCAACGCGGCTCTTTTAACGATGCAGTGATTGCCAGGGCAGAAGAATATGAATTGAACTATATTGCAGGGCGTTGTATAATGATGTTTGCTGAACCTGTGAAGTCAATCCATAGCTTTCACCGCTTTTTTGTCAAACTGTTTGGAAATTACCCAAAATAAATTGTTATTTATACAGACAGAGATAAGCAGTATCGCCGGTAGTCTTGACTTTAAACACTTTGTCTTTTTCAATAATAAATGTTTCAAAAGGAAGAAACTTTTTCCATTGATCTTCACCCGGTAATAAAACCTCCATCACACCTGAAGTCACGGTCATATATTCAACGGTAGCTGTTCCAAACTCATAGTCACCCGCGGCCATTACCCCTATTGTGGCAGGGCATTCGGCTGTGTGAAAGGCAATAGACTTAACCTTTCCGTCAAAATAATCATTGGTTTTAAACATAATATATCTGGATTAATTTTTAGGCAAAATACAATTTTTCTTGTTCGCTAATCGGGCAGGAGGAATACTTTTTGCATTCTGTCAACAAAATCCGGGGTTCCTCCTCCTTCTCTGATGATTTTAAGCACAATTCTGTCATGAGGGTCAAACACAGCGCCAAAAAGAGCAGTTACATGGGTCTTCTCGAATATTCTTTTGTCTAAAATAGTGGAAGGGCCAAGGATAAAGATATCTGATGTCTTTGGTATTACTTTGATCAAACCGGGGAAGGTACGGTTAAACATCGATGTTCCGGTAATGATTGCTGCATCAGCACTGTGCAGATGTTTTTTCTGAAGCCCCATATCAGTGAGGTATTCGCCTGTTCCCGCTTTATCAAAAACATCTAATTTGATCGATGCCTTTTGAAATTTCTGATATAACGACTTAAAGTGCCCTATCATCACGATATGGTTATACTTTTCAAATGAAATAACATCATAAATATCTTTGTTTTCGTCAAACTCATGTTGGTAATTCAGCAGTGCATTAAGGTAAGCAGTATAGACAATCCGATGCGACATACGTCTTAAATCGGGAGAGAAGGCAGGCTGAATCTTTTCAATGGGATGATCTAATGTCGCACAAACCCCTATCTGTCCTGATTGTAAAATTACTGCCACATATTTCTCTCCTATTGCAATTTCATTGATCGATTCATGCTGGCAGCCAATTTTTTTGAAGTAGTATTTGATCGGGTCGAAAAGCATACACGTAAGATTTTTCATTTAGATTGGTGAAAATACAAAACAATTGTAATCATCACAAGAAAAGGAGGGATAAAAGCCATTATTATTATACCTTAAAATCTTCTGATGCTTGTTCAATAAAGTATAGCGGTCGTTTTCTGACCGTATTATTAATTCTGCTGATATACGCTCCAATGATACCGATAGCAATAAGTTGAATGCCTCCTATAAACATCATGCTGATAATGAGCGATGTCCATCCGGTGATGGTCTGGTTGAGTGCGAAGTGGGAAACCAATGCATAAATAATGACGAGAAATGCAATTCCTGACACCAGCAGTCCGGCGTTGGTAACAAAACGCAATGGCGCATTTGAGAAACCAGTGATGCCGTCGAGGGCAAAACGGATCATCTTTCCGAGAGGATATCCCGTTTTCCCGGCGGTCCTCTCATCTCTGGCAAACTCGATATAACTCTGCTTATAGCCCATCCATGCAATTTGTCCCCTGAGAAATTTGTTGGACTCGGGCATGGCTTTGAGGTTCTCTACGATCTTTCTGTCGATAAGTCTGAAATCCCCGGTATCAAGGGGAATATTTATCTCTGTGATACGGTTCATCAACCGATAAAAAAGCTTAGCAGTGATTTTCTTGAACCATGTCTCTCCTTTTCTCGATATGCGCCGGGCATATACCACATGGTTTCCCTCCATATATTTATCGTATAGCTGGGGTATCAATTCCGGCGGGTCTTGTA
>JAVVFR010000077.1:0-7120 GCA_032250595.1 Bacteroidales bacterium
TCTATCGGACGGTTGGGTGCCGAGATCAATAACTTTGATATGGGTGGCACTATCGGGTCATACATCGGGCTGCTGCTACTTGGAATTGTTTTTGTGTCTATTGGTCTCTTTGCTTCTTCACTTACCGATAATCCGATTGTCTCTTTTTTAATAGCAATGTTCTTATCCGGATTCTTATATGTTGGATTTGACTTTATCCATAATTTATCGTTGTTTGGACAATTCGATTTGTTTATTAAGATGTTGGGGCTCAATGCGCATTATATATCAATAAGCAGGGGAGTTGTTGATACAAGGGATATTGTCTATTTTTTAAGCGTTATCATCCTGTTTTTGCTGCTTACACGATTATCTATTCAGCGCAGAAATTGGTAGTATAAATAAAAAATATTTTTAATACGATGTCAAAAAAAAGAAGATCTATAAAATATCAGCATATTATTCAGTTTGTATTGCTTTTAGCCATCATTATATTTGCAAACATACTCGCCGCTATTTTCTTTACACGATTCGACCTGACGGACGATAATCGCTACACAGTATCTAAGCCTACAATCGAATTGCTCCGAAGTATTAAAGAACCGGTTTTGTTTAAGGTATATCTTGATGGAGATATGCCCGCTTCATATAAGCACCTTCGTAATGAGACCAAAGAATTGTTGCAGGAGTTTAAAGCTTATAATAATAAAAACATTCTCTTCGAATTTATCGACCCTAATAGTGAGCCGAATAGAGAACGGAGAAATAATTTACACAAGCAACTGTTAAACAAAGGTCTTATGCCGAGAAATATCTCCACAAAAGACAAAGGGAAGGTCTCTAACCAGGTTATTTTTCCAGGTGCTATTGTTACGCATAAAGGGAAGGAACTTCCGATGGCGATATTTAAGAACCAGTTGGGAAAACAAGAACCGGAAATAATTAACAACTCAATACAGCAGTTGGAATATACTATTGCCAGTACCTTAAAATCCATTACTACTGATAAGAAACGTTCTGTAGCTTTCACATACGGGCATGGAGAATTAAGGGGCATTAGAACGGCATGGGCTCAATATGCTTTGTCGCAGTTCTACCAGGTTGATTTTGTTAAGCTTGATGGTAATGGTCATCGGTTATTCAATATTGACCCCAAAGATTCTGTCACTTTTAAGATTAAATACGATGCTTTAATCATCGCTAAACCGGACTCCTTTTTTCAAAAGAAAGACCAGTTTTTACTGGATCAGTATATTATGCATGGGGGGAAAGTATTGTGGCTTATTGATCCTGTTTATGCCAGTCTTGATTTTCTACAGGATACCAATGCTATGTTGGCATACCGTCTCGATCTCAATTTAAATGAACAACTTTTTCATTATGGGGTGAAGTTAAATACAGATTTGATCAGAGACTTAAATTCAATTTATTTGCCGTTGAATGTACAACCTGCCGGTTCACAACCAAAATTTGACTGGTTTCCGTGGCCTTTTTCTCCATTGCTTACACCAAAGAGCGATCATCCTATTGTAAAGAATGTTTCGGATATTAAAACCGAGTTTATCAGTAGTATCGATACAGTGGAGCTGCCAGGAGTGAAGAAGACAATTTTGTTATCTACCTCAAAGCAAAGCAGACGCGACAGAACCCCTGTGCCTATTGATATGCGAATGATGCTGGAAGAGCAAAACAAACGACTTTACAGCGATGCTTATATCCCTGTGGCGGTTCTTCTGGAAGGCCGGTTTAACTCGTTTTTTAAAAACAGGTTTACTCCACGCGATGCTGACAATGACCTGATAGCTTTGGAAGAGAGCAAGCCGACAAAAATGATCGTGGTGGCGGATGGTGATGTTATTAAAAACCAAAGCAGAAAAGATGAGCAAGGACAAATTGTTCCTTTGCCTCTGGGTTTCGACCAATTTTCCGGGGTGCAATTTGGTAATGATGATTTTTTGTTGAATGCAGTGAACTATCTGCTCGATGATTCCGGATTGCTGGAGGCAAGAAAAAAAGAGTTTAGGATGCGCCCACTTGACAAACAAAAAATTAATGACCCACCAACGGTTTTTATTTATAAAATTGTTAATGTTTTAGTGCCGATTTTACTAATTGTTATCATGGCGATAGTGGTATTGTTGCTTAAGAAAAGGCGATATGCTTTGTGATATTTCGAAATACTATAGTTATCTTAAATCAATCAACAGAAGGATTATCTATGAATAAAAGAAAAAGAAACACTGTTATTTTATTTTTTATTGTTATTGTATTGGCAGTGATCCTTGTCATTATTAACAATAGATCGATGAGAGGGAGTAGCATCGTTCATAAATTTGCTGTATCGGATACTGCCAGTATCACGAAGATTCATTTGGCAGACAAGGATGGTAATAGTGTTTTACTGGAGCGTATTTCCCAGGCCGATTGGAGGCTTAACGGTCAATATAAAGCAAGCAAGCCTATGATAGAATCTTTGCTCAGCACCGCCTATAATGTTGAAGTGCAAGGTGTATTGCAGGAAGCTGCGCGTGAAACTGCTATAAAGCGGATGGCAGCGAAACACAATAAAATTGAGATATATCAATCGGCACCGAAGTTTAAAATATTCGGGATAAAGTTTTTTATTAAAGAGCGTGTAACAAAATCCTACTATGTTGGAGATGCTACCCAGGATAATGTGGGCACCTATATGCAACTGGAAGGAGATGATGATGTTGATATCACTTTTGTACCCGGACAAAACGCGTTTCTCACGCTGCGTTATTCTGCCAGAGAAAAAGATTGGCGTGATCATACTATTATTGCCCAGACGATAAATGATATTAAAGCGGTGGAGGTTGAAATTCCCGACAAACCGGAAGAGTCTTATGTTATTGAAAAAATTGAAGAGAGAAGATATGCACTTACTACGAAAGACGGATCATCTCTGTCATTTGATGTTGATACTTTCAGGATACTTGATTTTGTCTCTTCTTTCAGAAAACTGAATTATGAAGGCCTTTTGAATGACCTAAGCCCTCATAAACTTGACTCTATTTTATCAACAACTCCTATGTTTATTATCACCGTTACAACCAATACTGATGAAGAAATTAAGCTGAAAATGTTCAGGCGCAAATCTCCATATGTAAGGGTTGATGAGGTAACAGGAGATGAGCTCTATTGGGATTTAGACAGGCTTTATGTGCTGTTTAACAACGGGAAGGATTTTGCTTTATGTCAATACTTTACTTTTGATAAAATCCTTAGGCCATTGAGTTGGTATGATAAAGAAAATCGGGAGATGGATTATTATTAACAAGATGTGAATAAGTTTTCCTTTCCTGAAATAATATTTTATGTATTTTTACAAAAAGAAAACTGCATATTAATAATTTGAAAATCAAACGGATATGAAACTTATTATTTCGAGTGTACAGTTGTTAAAGGGCCTACAGGCAATAAGTGGTGTATTAAGTACAAATAATACGCTGCCTATTCTTGATAATTTTTTGTTTGAACTTAACGATAACAAGTTAACGATAACAGCCTCTGACCTGGAAACGACAATAAATGTTACTATCACTCCTGAGAAATCGGAAGAGAATGGGGTAGTAGCAATACCGGCAAAGATACTGCTGGAGACATTGAAGACTTTTGCAGATATCCCGATATCGATTTCTATCAATGAAGATTATGCAGTTACTATTACTACTGATGAGGGTAGTTATAAGCTGGCCGGGCAAAATGCGGATGAGTTCCCTCAGATCCCGGTGTTAGAGAACGCCTCTTCTATCGTTTTGGATGCAGCAACAGTAGCTACTGCTATATCAAAAACGATTTTTGCTGCAGGGACTGATGAACTAAGACCGGTAATGTCGGGTGTGCTCTGTGAAATGGGTTTTGATAGTATTACATTTGTCGCTACTGATGCACATAAGCTTGTGCGTTATAGAAGAAAAGACTTGCAATCCAATGATGAACGTTCTTTTATCCTACCTAAAAAACCATTAAATCAACTGAAAAATATTCTCGGTTATTCTGAAGACCCTGTGAAAATTGAGTATAATGAAAAAAATGCCTGGTTTTCATTTAATAATATCAATCTTATTTGTCGCTTGATTGATGGGAAATATCCTAATTATGAAGCGGTAATCCCTGACGAAAATCCAAACCAATTGATCATCGACAGACAACAATTAAGAAATTCAATTACCCGTGTATCAATATTTGCTAATCAATCAACACATCAGGTGCGATTTAAACTCAGTGGAAAAGAGCTCATTCTCTCCGCTGAAGATGTTGATTTTAGCAATGAAGCTGAGGAGCGGCTTAGTTGCAGTTACGATGGTGAAAATATGGAGATTGGCTTTAGCTCCAGATTTGTGATAGAGATGTTAAACAATACAGAAACCGAACAGGTAATGTTTAAACTCTCTTCATCAAACCGTGCAGGGTTAATTCTTCCTGTTGATCCTGAGGAGGAGAGCGAAGAGCTGCTTATGCTTATTATGCCGGTGATGCTGAATAATTAAGAACTATTTTTTATAGTTGGAGATTTTTTCTTCCAGTAATATCCAGCGTTCAGTTTTTGTTTCAATATCTTCCATCAATACTCCAATTTGTTCAGAAAGAGCATGCAAGGTAATATGGTCTGCTTTGCTACTGTTGATTTGTTCAACCAGTAATTTTTTTTCATTTTCCAGATTTGAAATCGCTTGTTCCAGTTGCTTGTGTTCTTGTAGCTCTTTCCAGGCCGGTTTGTTAGGACTTCTCTCTTTTTTCTCATAATAAATATCCTGCCGGGCGTTTCGTTTCATCTTCTTATTCTCTCTTTTAATCGCCTCTTTTTTTTCTTGATAAGCAGTATAGCTTCCATAAAAGTCTTTTATGACACCATTTCCTTCAAAAATAAAGATATGGTTGGCAATTTTATCTAAGAAGTATCTGTCATGTGTAGCCACCATAAGGCAGCCCGAAAAATTAAGCAGGAATGCTTCCAGTGCTTGCAGGGTATATATATCCAAATCATTGGTTGGTTCATCCAAAATAAGGAAGTTGGGTTTTTGCATCAGTGTCATTATGAGATGGAGTTTTCTTTTCTCTCCACCACTGAGATTGTGCAAATAGTTGTATTGTGTATTGAAATCAAAACCAAACATTTGTAAAAACCGTGAAGCAGAAATGGTTTTTTTCTCATCAATATATACCTCTTCAGCGATCTCTTTAACAATGTCAATCACTCGGCGGTTATCGTTAATGTTCATCCCTGTCTGGGTAAAATAGGCAATTTTTATGGTTGCTCCTTTCACGATTTTGCCTTTGTTTGGCGGGATAAGCCCTGCCACCATATCCAACAGTGTCGATTTACCTACTCCATTTTTCCCGATGAGCCCAATTTTATCGTTCTTTTTAAAAGTGTAAGAGAAATCGTTAACAATTTCAACAGTATCAAATTTCTTATGGAGGTTATTTATCTCCATAATTTTTTTTCCTGTTCGTTCATGTTTTACAAAAAACTTGTTCTCCTGTTTGGTTTCGCGCCCGGAAGTTTCGTCATGGAGTTTTTCTACTATCTCCATTCTCGACTTAGATTTTGTCCTTCTGGCTTTAGGCATACGCCGATACCATTCCAGTTCTTTTTTAAAATGGGCACGTTTCTTTTCAAATTCAACAGCTTCAATGGTCTCCCTTTCAGCTTTTTTTTCCAGGTAGTAGTGAAACCCACCTTTATAGTGAAATAGTTGATGATTATCCAACTCAAAAATGGTATCACAAACATTATCAAGGAAGTAACGGTCGTGTGTAACGAGCAACAGTGTAAGCTGCAAGCGGTCAAGGAAATCTTCCAACCATTCGATAGTATCAATATCCAGATGATTTGTTGGTTCATCAAGAATCAGGAGGTCTGCTTCTTCTATAAGGACTTTGGCAAGGGCAACTTTTTTTTTCTGGCCGCCGGAGAGTAATTTACACGGTTTGAGCAGTGAACCAATACCTAATTTTCCTATCACCTCTTTTACCTGTGCTTCGTATTGCCATGCGTTAAGGTTATCTATATGTGTTGTAAGGTGTTGAAGCTCCTGCCTGTTTTCACTTGTAAGAGCATCTTCAGGTAAAGAGATGATTGCTTCGTATGCTTTTATTACTGCGGCTTTTTCATTATTGGCATCAAAGACTGCTTCTAAAACTGTAAGATCGTCGTCGATAGCGGGGTTTTGTGTCAGGTATGCAATTTTCACATCATTATTCACCACAACATTACCGCTATCGGGCATTTCAAGGCCGGTAATTATATTCAAAAGGCTTGTCTTTCCGGTTCCGTTTGTTGCTATTAATGCGCTTTTTTGTCCTTTCTGAAGCCCAAAAGTAATGTTTTCAAAGAGTGTTTTTTCGCCGTAGCTTTTTGTAAGGTTCTCAACTGCGAGATAGTTCATAAAGTATATAATAGATCAGGCTATAGCATAGGTGCTAACTTAATATTAACAACATCGGGGCCCGCTGCAATAAGTTGCGCTCCCTCTTTATTATCGGTAAAGGTAGCGAAATTTTCTATAAAGAGATTTGCCAGTTTGATCCTTTCGTTATCATAGGCAGCGGGATTTGTCCAGGTGTTCCTTGGATTGAGTATTTTCGAATCTATGCCGGGAAGTGATTTTGGTATCTGTAGATTGAATACAGGGAAGAGTTCATAATCAGCTTCTTCAATAGTGTTGTCGAAAATAGATGTAATGATAGTACGAGTGGTTTTTATGTCGATTCTGTTGCCTGTTCCATAAGCTCCTCCGGTCCATCCTGTATTGACGAGGTATGCATCAGCGTTGTGTGTTTTGATTTTTTTGGCTAATACCTGGGCATATTTTGTCGGATGTAGTAGCAGAAAAGCAGCACCAAAAGCAGAGGAGAAGGTGGGAGTAGGTTTAATAATACCTCTCTCGGTACCGGCAAGCTTTGCTGTATATCCCGACAGAAAATAATACATGGTTTGTTCGGGTGTAAGCTTGGCAACGGGAGGTAAAATACCAAAAGCATCGGCTGAGAGGAAAATGATGTGTTTGGGATGACTCCCTTTTGAAACCGGTTTTACAATATTATCGATATGGTATATTGGATAAGAAACCCTTGTGTTCTCAGTTTTTGAGTCATCATCAAAATCGATATT
>JAVVFR010000078.1:0-7055 GCA_032250595.1 Bacteroidales bacterium
AATATTGAAAGTCATGCTGATGGTGCATTATCATTTCCCCTTTTTTATAGTTGCCAAATTCTGCTATAAAAACCGGAAGTGCCGAATCCAAAGGATGATATAGTAGTTCTGTCCTGTTGACCAGAAGTGTACCGGTGTATTCTTTGTTGATAATCTTTGGGGTATTATAATCGTAAAAGAAATATACATCGCAGAAATTGAAGACGTCGAAAGCATCCATAATCTCTTGTTGCTCAGCAATAGCTTCATTTTCAACAGACCTTGCTTTTTTATGAAACCCCAGGCTGTCGAGTACTTCGATGGAATTACGGCCGGTTGGTATTCTGACCAACAATACCCCGTTACGTAATGTAATGATCTTCTGGTGCACCTCTTCCAATGCTATCGCTTCAGCAACCGTTTTCTTTTTATAATTATTGTTACCCAAATAGTAGTTGAAACCAATCCTGTACGATGAGAAATCGATGTTTTTAACAGGGATGCCATAACGAAAACTAATTGCACTGTTTTCTGTAAGTTGAATGAAAATACCGGTATAGGGATGATGATTATTTCCAAAACCTCCCACGGGAATGCGGGATGTTCCTGACGCTGACTGGCTGCTGGTAACGGCCTTGTTGGCATTGGACATAAAGGCAAAGTTACACCCCGCTTCTAAACCTCCAAAAGATACCGGTTTATAGAACCCTCCTATCACAAGTTCCATATAAGAGACCCGGTATTTAAAAAAAGGACTCTGTACATTGGTGCCACGAATACCATATAATGCTGAGGCTTTTATCCCTGCCCTCTCCTTGTATTCGTAATGTATGCCAAACCCCAGAGAGGGGAGCCATGCTGATTCATAATCCAATGTGTCTGAAACCATATTGGTGATGTTTACGCCTATATCCGGGCCATATCGGAGCTGGGTATGGGATGATATATTTTCACTTGTTATCTGCGCTGCCAGGGGACATACAGTGAAAGCAAAAAATAGCAGTAGCGTTGTGAAAGTAATATGATGATTTCTCATATAGAAAATTTTTTACTAAGATAAAAAAACGTTTTAACTATTCATAAACTATAACAATCGGTGTTTTTTTTACTCTCTTTCTGCCATCAGGGTATCCAATTACGGCCATTATCACATAGATTCCTGACTTGCAATATGATCCCTCTTCTGCAGTGCCATCCCAGAAGTTTTCATACCTGTTGCCGCAGAGTGCATTGCTTGCAATAGTCTTTATGTAATTTCCTGAAATGTCGAATATGTATATCGATACAAACGCATCATCTCCGGTGCCATTGATAACAATTGTGGTATAATCATCAATACCATCAAGGTCAGGAGATATTGTTCCGGGTTCAATAATTAGTTGTGCATCACCATCCTTTGGAGTCATATATTGTGAGTTTGTTTTTGTGGGTGTTCCATAGCCCGATGTTGCAGATGCCGAATGCCAACTTTTGCCTGCATTGGAGGGCATGCCGGGATGACTTTTCTCTAAAGAGACTCCTTTTGTTGATTGAAGTAGTGGAAAGTGCATCCCGGCATCATACGTAAGCAGGTCGATAAGCTGCATGGTTTCATCAAACAATCCATAAACACCACCTGTGTTGGGGAGTGTCATAAGCCGGTTGTTTTCCACGACACGGTTTTTATGTGCCATTGGATAACACAGCATCAGCGTGATTGCCGATGAGGTTATCACGGCCAGCTCATCAGGAAACAGGACAAACGGTTCGGCCGACAGGGGTATGGGGTTGTTGTACCATTGAAAAAGGGTATCGTATGCCGCCAGAAACAGTTTCGACAGGTCGATAATATGCGTAGACCGGTTGTAAAATTCGAGGTATTCAACACTGTTGTTGCCGGCATCGAAGAGCACCTCATTGAAAGAGATATCAAATGTATCCGGAGGGGAGGAGCAGCCAAAAGTTATGTTGTGGCCGATACTTTTGTTACCGGCACAATCAACCAAAGTGTCATCGATAGATAAGGTATAGATGGAATCGGGCAGGAGCATCGGATAGAATGTTAGGATAACACGGTCGGGCATCGACGGGTCGGTATCAACATCCACCACGGCAGTGTTACCATTGGCAATACCATACGTATTGATGTAGTGTATTGATTTACAGAACAGTGGTTCACTAAAAAGCAAGCATCCTGTCCAAGGATTCTCCATGATAAGCATTGATGGTTGGGGTGCTGTAATATCCGGGTTGTAGGCTGTGATGCTGTTCTCCTTGCCCGGTGTGCCACCCTTAGCGTCGTTGGATGACGACCAGTTGGTGTAGCCTCCGCAAGGGTTTTCCCGGTCGATCATCTCCAGCGAATACCCTCCATCACTCTTATAGGAGGATGCATGCCAGTCGGCAGTGTAGCTGATAAAATGAATGATCTCTTTTGCAGGATTTAGAATAGAGATATTCTCACCACTGTTTTTCAATGTGAGCTTATCAACAGTGATAACCGGACCAAAATCTGAAAAGAGGCTGCTGTCGTCGACATGGCATACTATGGCTCTCTCATACGGAGTTAATGATCCGTGTAATGACACTTGTGTTGTACCGTATTGAAAATAGTATCCCTCCAGTGGGATGGTTTTATTGAGCCGGCTTTCTATCTCTATATACTCTGCTTCCGGCAGTCCGGCGCTGGGCACAGGGTCTGCCATAATCTCCGTGATAAGGATGTCGCCAAAAGATGCCATAAACCATTCGAAGTATAGTGTAGTGTCGTTGATAATGTTGCCTGCAGCATCCTTCAGGTCGCTTATGGTAATGCTGTAAAGTGTGCCGGAGGCGAAAGGCTCGCTGAAGAGAAACTCAAATTCACGGCAGTTGGGGAGATCCGGTAAAACAATAAAAGTACCACCGGGAGCAGGATGGATAGTGAAGGAGGAGTGATAATCGATATGCATCGGAAAAACTTGTTCCGAAAACTGCAGAAGAATCCTGTTGGAGTCGGGGATGGAGATGGATAACAGTGAGGGTGAAACAGTGTCTTTGGGTTGTTTTCCGAAAAACACATCATCAAAGTAAAACTTTGTGTTGTTGCTTGAGGTGTATTTACACCAGATCATAAAACAGACAGAATCAGCAGTAAGCATCAAATTTTTTATGGAGTCATGCACCTGCAGATAACTGCCGCCGGTGTGATCGGAAAGGAGATACCAACTGCCACTGTTATAGGCTATCCGTAGTCGAAGGGTATTTACCGATCCGTTTAAAATGTTATTGGTGTCTTCTATTAAGGTAGTGATATGGCCGGCAGAATCATAATATAACCCTACCAGATCATTATTATAACCAATACCGGCAAAAAATCCGCACATGCCGGTACCGTTTTGCTCCTGTGTGAGATATATCCTGCCATGATTGTTGACAGAAGGATTGAAAGACAACTTCACCCAGCACTCCCAAAAGATGATAGCTTCCTTTTTTCTCTTTAGGAAGATCATCGAGGTGTCGGAGCCGGAACCATATAGCTGTAGTGCAGGTTTCATGGAAGAGGGGACTGCAGATGATGTGGTAAACCTGAAATCGGAAGTGTCGCCACTCCATAAGGGATCTTTGAAATTCAAGTCTGAAAAATCATCTGTAGTCTGTGCATAACCCATCACTCCCAACAGCACCATCGTCAATATGCACCAACCCCTCTTCAATATCATAAAACCTGATCGCACCAAGTGAAGACAAAAAATAACATTATTCATGACTTATATATGATGAAAAGAGCCAAAAACGGTCAAAGGTTTTTGTTTTTATACGTTTAAAACGGTTATTTACTTATAAACAGAAGGATTGAAGAGAGCATAATTTTTCATTATTTTTGATGACACCAAAGATTTATTTTCTCGGTGCGGATGAATTCTGTAAATTTGAAAAAAAAGTACAATGTACAATATAGCTGTTATAGGTGCCACCGGACTGGTAGGCAGGAAGGTTTTACAGGTTATCGAAGAGCAGGAGCTGGAAGTAGCGTCTTTGATTCCGGTAGCATCAGAACGTTCCAAAGGGCAAAAGGTCATGTTCCGCGGTGAAGATATGGAAGTAGTCACGATAGAGGAGGCCATACGAAGCAGGCCTCAGCTAGCTATTTTCTCTGCCGGTGGGGCTGTCTCCAGAGCATATGCCCGGAAGTTTGCTGCAATAGGCTGTTACGTTATCGACAACTCATCAGCATGGCGCCGGGAGGCTACCGTACCGCTAGTGATACCGGAGGTCAATGCATCAGCAATCACCAAAGGGAGTTATATTATCGCCAACCCCAACTGCTCTACCATCCAGTTGGTGATGGTATTGGCACCGCTGCATCAGCGGTTCGGGATACAACGTATTGTGATAGCTACCTATCAGTCAGTTACCGGCAGCGGGTTAAAAGGAAAGAATCAGCTGTTGGATGAGCGTAAGGGAAAGACCGGTGAAAAGGCTTATCCACATCCTATCGATATGAATATCATTCCTCATGGCGGTGAGTTCCTTCCTTCAGGGTATACCACAGAAGAGGAGAAACTGGTCTTCGAAACGCAGAAGATATTGAACGACGGCACTATTGCTGTGGCACCTACCGTTGTGCGTGTACCGGTGACCGGCGGGCATAGCGAAGCGGTGAATGTCCAATTTCGTGAGAGTGTGAATGCTGTACAGGTGAGAGAGATACTTATGAAACAACCCGGTATTATCGTGATGGATGACCCGGGGAATGCAGAATATCCTATGCCCGTGATAGCTGAAGATAAAGATGAGGTGTTCGTAGGGCGATTACGGGATGACACCTCTCAACCAAATACCCTTGATATGTGGATCGTCTCGGATAATCTGAGGAAAGGAGCAGCTACCAATGCTGTGCAGATAGCCAAGTATATTATTGAAAACAATTTCCTGAGAAAGAATGACTGAGTTACCACACGCATATCCTTCCCGGAAAAGGCCGTTATACCGGTTTCTTCCCGCTGTATTGCTCTTGATACTCTTGCTGACACACCTGCCATTTCTCTTCTCCGACCCCGGCACACATGTTGATATCCACACCCGGGGGGCATGGACTGACGAAGGATTGTATGCTGCGCAAACAAGGAACTTTTTACTTACCGGTAGCTTCGGCCTGCAGGAGAACAGCACTATGATACGTGGGCCGCTGTTTTCACTGTTGCAGCTCCCTTTCTTTGCTGCTGTTGGAACATATCTATGGCTGGCTAGGCTTGTAGTGCTGATCGTCTTTCTGTTGAGCCTTTTTTTATTATCTACCGGGAAAACAATGAAGACAGTGATGGTGGTGCTACTGGTTACCACCGCCACGCAGTTTCATCTCTTCAGCTTTAGCCACTACGCCATGGCAGAGATGGTGTGCATCGCCCTGATTTTGTTGGCAGCCCTCTGTGTCAGTAAGGTGTTTGGTGCAGAGAGGGGAGCGGTGTCGCTGAAAATGATCTTCTTGTCGTCGTTCCTGCTTTTTCTGGCGTACGGTATGAAGATACAATATCTGTATGTGGCAACGCTGGTGCCGGCCACACTTTGTGTCTGGTGGCTTATGTTGCCGGGGCAACAGCGGTTCAAAGCGTTCTATATGAGTGCTGTGATTGCCGTCATCTTGTTTGCTGCTTATGTGCTGTTATGGTATCTGCCGAACAAAGGGTTTTACGATTACGTGATGCTGCGGGAGTCGGGGTCACGATTTCCGGTTTCGGCAGTGGACCTCTGGAACTCCGCAGTGTTTAACTGGCGAAACATCATCTGGATTCCCGCCCTTAAAGGGTTGTTTCTGCTGTTTTTTGTATCACTATTGTTGCGGATTGCCCTGTTATCCTCTCTGCAAGGTATAGCGGGTAAACTGCAACCGGTTATTGTCTTTGGTATTCTTTGGATCCTCCTCGAACTGCATAAGCTACCCATGACTTATCTCCCACATCGTTACCTGCTGCCTCTATATGCTGCCGTGGGGTTTGTTACTTCATTATGGCTGAGTATGTTGCTGCGGCAACGAAAGATGTGGCGATATGCAACAATAATGCTGATAACAGGGATCGTAATATGGAACGGTACTTTCCTATACGAATCGTATATGCGGCGAACGAAAGACCTGCAACAGGTATCGGATTACTTATCATCAAAGGAGCTGCAAGGTAAAACCGTTATCGGCCCCTGGGCTCCATCAGTGACATGGAAGACCAAAGCCAGGACACTCCCGGTATGGCAAGGGTTTCTTAATGATGAGGCAGTGATGGATGCCGATGTGGTGATCACCGAAGTTGATCAGGAAGACAGCGATGCCAGCTATCACTATGAAGGATATAGCCTGGAAAGTATGGCCGATTCTGTCAGGTATTTTACAGTGTGGCGTTACGAACTGGCTGTTTATTGGATGCACGGAAAACCGTCGGCTGATTTTTGATGCTATATTTGTTTTTTTTATCAATTTATTTTTAACTTTGCGCTGTTATTATGTCCGATGGTGTAATTGGCAACACGTCTGACTCTGGATCAGAAGAGTCCAGGTTCGAGCCCTGGTCGGACAACAGAAAATTACCACTTATGATTAGCAGCATAGGTGGTTTTTTTTTCGTAGATGGTTGTGAATAAGTAAAACTCCCGTATCCATCTTGCCATCCTTTTTTTATCACAAATTTACCGGATAAAAAGTGTTTACATCAACAAAACATAAAGAAGAGGCAGGCCTTTTTGGGCAGCTCCTTTTTCAAGACTGCTGCACAGATACTTATTTTCAAAAATCAGGAAAGAGACACCATATTTAGGGTTTTTTGTTAATATATATTGTGTATATAAATATATAGATAGGACGAAAAAAGTTACTGAAATAATGGAAAAACAGAAAAAGAAACTCCCACCGAAGCGGGAGTATAGGACATTTTATCCTTCGGCATATAGCCTTATTGTGATAAGATGTAATGTTACAAAACTATATAAATGTTTGGTTAAATGCAAATAATTTTACTATTTTTAAATATTTTTTAATTAAATATTATAAATCATGACTAAAATACTTGGATTAGACCTTGGCACAAACAGCATTGGTTGGGCTGTGGTGGATAAAGAAAATGGACAAT
>JAVVFR010000079.1:0-7027 GCA_032250595.1 Bacteroidales bacterium
AGGCGTAGGTGTTCTCAATATCAGGCAATCCTTTCAATGATAATGATCCTTCAAAAATCGACATGCCGGTAGATTGCAATAAAAGATCGTTTGCTTTCAGATTATTGAGGGTGCCGGAGATCTTTCCGTTGAGCGTTAGTATATTATTGGTTTGGTAAAAAGCAGGCACAAAATACCCGATATCTATGGAGTTAATCTTTGAGTAGTTAAAGTTGTAATTCATAAAAACCCTGGATTCAAACTGGCTGAAAGAATCAAAAGAGGAAAAGAGAAAACTTATCGTCAACAAAAGTTTGCTATGATCTGTTGTTATTGAGGTGTGTGCCAGCTTAATCGATTGTGGTGTAATACTTACTCTCGATCGAAGTTTTTGTATATTGAATCCGCTTTTCTCATAACACGAAAATGAAATGATATCGCATTGGATATTAGTCTCTATTATTGAGATGTTCGAAATATTTGCATTAATCCCTTTGAAATCGAGATGCTGAAAATCAACACCATTGCCCGAGGAAGGTGTATTGTAATCATGAAAGATAAACCGCGACTCTTTGAGTTGCAAATTGTGGAGCATTACACTCAAGGGCTTTTGCGCAGTCTCTTGTTCTTTAGTACCAGATAGGTTCCCCATCAATAACTGAACATTTGTAAAATCTTCTCCAATATATTTGTTGATGGCTATAAAGCCATTATTCAATGCTATTTTAGAGAGCTGGATTGTTCGGTTCGTTATCCGGTAGTTTTTTAGCAGAATGTGTAAATTATTACTATGTAGCAGGATGTTGTTATGATGGTCTTTTATCCATAGTTCCCGAAAAGTGAAGCGGAAAGGAATGATCATATCCACATTTCCGATATGCATTTCCATACCGCTTTTATGACCAAAATAGGTGGTGGTTGCATTGATAATATATTCCTGTACCGGCTTTGTTCTTATCAGGCCGGCCGTGATAAATGGGATTGTTAACACAATTCCTATCAAAAAAAACCATATTTTGAAGTATCTCTTTATTGTTTTGCAGGTTAAGGGTTTGATTTCAAAGGTATAAAATATATATCAACCGGTGATGGCTCTGAAAAAGATTCAATACAAAACATCTACTATTTAGCAATAAATATGCCATCTGTATCTATTGTTGACAATAATACACTTTTTATTTTATTGCAGGATTCACTGTCATATGTTGTTTTTACTCTGATATAGTTATCGGTAAAGCCACTTATTATACCATTATTGTTATCACATTCAAATAGCACCGGTCTCAATTGTCCGGCACATTGGGTATAAAATTCCTTTTTTTTCTTTTCAGATAAATGATGGATACGGATACTTCTCTCTTTCTTAATGATATTACTTATTTTGGGGTATATAGAAAATGCGTGGGTGCCCGGCCGGCCGGAATAGGTAAAGCTATGTATATAAGAGATAGGCAGTGCTTCAAGAAAGCTAAGTGTCTCATTAAAGTGGTCATCGGTCTCTCCGGGAAATCCGATAATTACATCGCAGGCAATACATGCATCAGGAATAGTTTCTTTGATCTTTTTTACCTGTTCACGAAAAAAGGCAGTGGAATATTTTCTGTTCATAGCATTTAGAATGGCATCACTGCCGTTTTGTAAAGGAAGATGAAAATGGGGCATCATTTTTTTCTGTGAGGCAACCCATTGGATGATTTCGTCGTTGAGCAGATCCGGCTCAATAGAGGAGAGTCTGATACGTTCAATACCATCAACCGGGGTCAATGATTTTAGTAATTGAATCAATGATGTGCCATGGTGTTTGCCGAAATCTCCGGCATTCACTCCGGTGAGAACAATCTCTTTAAATCCTTTTGCTGCTGTTTCATTGGCTAGAGCAACAATTTCTGTGATGGTGCCGCTTCGGCTTCTCCCTCGTGCATAAGGTACGGTGCAATAGCTGCAGAAATTGTCGCATCCATCCTGTATCTTCAGAAATGACCTTGTCCGGTCGCCAAAGGAGTAACTCGCGTTAAAGTCTGTATGCTTCGTTAGCTCAGGTACAATTGCCAGGCATTTATTCTCTTTTGTATCCGGTATGTTGGCCAACACCTTCTGGATATCGAATTTGTTGGCTGTGCCTAATACGATATCTACTTCCTTCATTAGCGCCAGTTTTTCGACCTGTAGTTGCGACATGCAACCAATCACCGCTACCTTAGCATCTGGATTTCTATGCTTAGCCTGTCGGATAGCCGTACGGCATTTTTTTTCAGCTGTCGCTGTCACCAGGCAACTGTTGATGATATAATAGTCGGCAACAGCCTTGTGACTAACAATATCAAATAAAGTGGTATCAAACTTTCCTGCAATATAAGATGTTTCAGAGAAATTCAGTTTGCAACCCAATGTTTGAAATGCTACTCGTTTTTTCACTGTGTATTGTTCAATATTCACTTGGCAAAATTAGGCTATTATGGGGAGATTATTTTGCAAATGCATCATTTTTTTAATAACTGATTAATTGTTGTTACGAGAGAAACGTTGGTATTTCAGCACTGCGATGTATTGTTTTGAAATGCAACCTTTCTTTTATATATTTGCATCCTTTCGAATAAGAGAGCTTTAGACTGGAAAAATTTATAAACAAAATAGTTTTTATATGAAGAAATTAGCAGTTATAGCATTTGGTGGGAATGCTTTGTTAAAAGGAGACCAGAAGGGAACAATTGATGAACAGGAGCAAAATGTATTTGATACCTGTTCGGAAGTATATCACTTGATAGAACAAGGATATAATCTTGTAATTGGTCATGGTAACGGCCCGCAGGTAGGAAATGTCCTTTTACAGCATGAAGGTGGCTTCAAGGTGTTTGGTGTGCCAAAGATGCCTATCGACTTTTGTGTTGCTGAAACGCAAGGATCTATCGGCTATATGATTGAGCAACAGATGGAGAACAAATTGTTACAGGAAGGAGTTGAACGTGATATCCTTACCATTATCACCGAGGTGATCGTTGATAAGGAAGATGAAGCATTTAATAATCCTACCAAGCCGATTGGGCCTTTCTATACAAAAGAGGATGCCGATAAGTTGGCGGAGGAGAATCAATGGGTATTTACAAAAGACCCACGCGACAGAGGATATCGCAGGGTGGTGGCTTCCCCGAAACCGATAGCCATAAATAATGTTAAGTCGATAGAACAACTGGCACGTAGTGGAGCTATCGTTATTACTGTGGGTGGTGGCGGAATTCCTGCTTTTTTTGTGAATGAAAAGAAATTGCAGGGTATCGATGCAGTGATTGATAAAGATTTAGCATCATCACTTTTAGCAACAAAAATCGGAGCAGATGAGTTTTTTATTCTCACCGACGTGCCAAAGGTCTCTATAAACTTTAACACACCTCAGCAGCAAGACCTTAACATCATTACCATTGATGAAGCAATGCAATACCTTGAAGAGGGGCATTTTGCAGAAGGATCAATGGCGCCAAAGGTTAGAGCTGCTATCGCTTTCGTGAAGAATGGTGGAAAAGAGACCATAATCACTGAGGCTGCTCAGTTAAAAAACAGAAGTGCCGGAACTCGTATCGTGGCAAATAAATAACATACATAAACAAACAGGAGGTATTATGGCTTTTAATTTAAAAAACAGGCATTTTTTGAAATTATTGGATTTCACACCACAGGAAATAAAGTTTTTACTCGATCTATCTGTTGATTTGAAAAAGGCAAAGTATTCAGGTACAGAGCAGAAGAAGTTAATGAATAAAAACATAGCACTGATCTTTGAGAAAGCATCTACACGGACACGTTGTGCTTTTGAAGTAGCTGCCCTCGACCAGGGTGCACACGTCACTTATCTGGGGCCCAGCGGATCGCAGATGGGAGTGAAGGAGTCGATGAAAGATACTGCCAGAGTACTGGGAAGGATGTACGACGGTATCGAATATCGGGGGTTTGGACAAGATGTGGTTGAAGAGCTTGCTAAGTATGCCGGTGTGCCTGTTTGGAACGGACTTACCAATGAGTTTCATCCAACACAGATATTGGCCGATTTCTTAACTATGATGGAGTATTCCGATAAACCACTCCATAAAGTGAAGTTCGCATATATGGGTGATGCACGTAACAATATGGGTAACTCACTGTTGGCAGGTGCTGCTAAAATGGGAATGGACTTCAGGGCAGGAGCTCCTAAAGAAGTGCAACCAACGGAAGATCTTGTTGAGATTTGTAGGGATGTTGCAAAAGAGACAGGTGCAAAAATTACGATCACCGATGATCCTTTAGAAGCAGTGAAAGATGTTGATTTTATCTATACTGATGTATGGGTGTCGATGGGAGAACCTGATGAGGTATGGGAAAAAAGAGTTCATCTTCTGAAACCATACCAGGTCAATAAAGAACTTATGACCAGAACAGGTAATCCAAATTGTAAATTCCTCCACTGTTTACCTGCTTTCCATAACAGAGAGACGAAAATTGGTGAAGATATATACAGGAAGTTCAAATTGAATGGAATGGAAGTGACAGACGATGTTTTCGAATCACCCGCTTCTATTGTTTTCGACCAGGCTGAAAATCGACTACATACCATTAAAGCTGTTATGGTTGCAACACTGGGTAGTTAATGGTATCAAACAGAAATAATACTCTGGTAATTTATCAGGGTATTATTATTTCTGATGAATATATATTTAATATCTTGTGAGAAAATTCAACACTGTTGAGGCATAGTATATTCATAGCATTCATGGTTCTGTTTCATCAATGCCTTTTGGGGCAGCAGGAAGCAAAAAACTGGCACTTCGGCAATGCAGCTGGTATTGCTTTCACACCAAATGGTGTTGTTACTCTACCTCCTTCCGGGATGACTACCAATGAAGGGTGTACTACCATTTCCGATTCAACAGGTAATTTACTTTTCTATTCTGATGGAATAAGGGTGTGGAACAGCAGTCATCAGGTGATGCCCAATGGCACTGGGCTGTCGGGGAATATTTCCTCATCACAGTCGGCAGTGGCGTTGCCTGTTCCAGGGAATCCTGACCAATACTATCTTTTTAGTGTCGATCATCAGGCCGGTCCTAACGGAGTGTGTTACTCGATTGTGGATATGTCACTGGATAATGGGTTGGGAGATGTTAGTGCTACTAAAAACATACTTTTACTAAACAACACCTGCGAACAGATCAGTATTGTTTCACATGCCAATCCTGGCTCGTTTTGGGTGGTGTTACACCCTTTCAATGATAACAGGTTCTATGCTTATTTGGTGTCTGATGCAGGGGTTTCTCATACTCCTGTTATATCAAATGGAGGTGTTCATGTAACCGGTTTGCCCACGAATGCTATCGGTATTGTGAAGTTTTCTCCTGATGGAAAGAAAGTAGCGGCCTCTTATACAAGGATGAATCGTATTGAGATATTGCAGTTTGATGCATCTGCCGGGGTGCTCTCTAATCCCATTGTGCTTAATGACTTCGGCCTTGGCCCCCATGGAATTGCCTTTTCTCCTGATAACAGAAAACTCTACGTTGCAGAAGAAGGCCCTCAGTTATGGCAGTTTGATATTGTCATTCATGATTCCCTGACAATTGGGAACTCAAGAAAACTGATCGCCAGTGTTACTCCGTTTTTTGGCCAGTTGCAACTCGCTATCGATAAAAAGATCTATGCTGCTCGTATTCAGATGCCGTTTCTTAGTGTTATTGACTTCCCCGATAACCCCGGGCCTGCTTGTTCTTTTATAGATACAGCTGTTCCCCTGATATCCAATTCAATTCTTGGACTGCCTGCTTTTGTGCAGTCTTATTTTAATATAGGTTTCTATGCGGAAAATACATGCTATGGCGATACAACAACTTTTGTCAATTTATATAATGCTCCTGACTCCTTAAATTGGAGCTTTCATTCCATAAACTCAACATGGTCGTGGCAAACCAATGCTGTAAAACCTGCTCTTTTACTGCCTGATGCAGGAAGCTATTCTGTTACATTAACCGGATGGAAACAAGGTGTTGCCTATCACTATTCTGATACGATAGAAATTGATATACCATATCCTATTATTTTACCGAATGACACGTTATTATGTCCCGGTGAACAGTTGTCTGTCAATTTTTCTGCTGATCCCTATATTGCGGTTTGGTGTGATTCAATCATCAGTGACACTTTTACTATCAACAGTGCCGGCACTTATGTTGTAAAGGTTTACCAAAGCGGCTGTGTCACAGCAGACTCTATCACTGCCGGGTACCATCAGGAGATTGTGTTGCCCGGCTTTACTGATACAGTAGTGTGTCCGGGAACAACAGTGCAGTACAACTTGCCGGTCAATAATTACTCCTATGCCTGGGACGACAGTTCCACAGCCTTAAGTAGAGATATTGCCCTTCCGGGTAATTACTGGGTCGCTGTGACGGATTCTTTCTGTTATAGTATAGATTCATTTGCTATTCATCATAAAGTTGTACCCGACATTAATCTTGGCATTGATACCATGATTTGCTCCAATGCTACATTCTCTCTCTATACTTCCTTGCCACCTGGTACTTTCTACTGGCACAATAACTCATCATCACCCGAAATACCGGTGTCAGAAACCGGCTATTATGCATTATTTGCTGTTATTGATAATTGTCAAATTCATGATTCAATATTTATCTCTGTCGAGGCTTGTGAATGCAAAGTATTTGTGCCAAATGCGTTTTCACCCAATAATGATGGTGTCAACGATTATTTTTTTCCTTGTACGGTGTGTGATATTAAAGAGTATGAGTTGTTGATTTTTAACAGATACGGGCAGGTAGTTTTTCAGACTACAGATTATAACCATTATTGGGATGGGGTATTTTCTGATAAACAATCCAACGAAACGGTATTCGTTTGGAAATTAAAGATTATTATGACAGGGCCATTAGGAGATGAGCAATATTTCTGTAAATCAGGCACAGTTTTTCTTCATTAACCAATGGGTTTCTGCTAAAGGAGTTTGTCGATATCATCAGGATCGATGTATGATAAGATGTTGTTTTGGTTTATAAAAGTATCTGTCAACATT
>JAVVFR010000080.1:0-7023 GCA_032250595.1 Bacteroidales bacterium
TCCCCGACAATTGGGAAGCTGTAGAGAAGCAAGGCAAACAAAAATTTGTCAATGCTACGGGTATCTATTTCCCGGATATCAGTTTCAGGCTTTTTGATGGCCATACTGCCGGCCAGATAATACCATTTATTAACACCCCCAAAGGAAAGCTGGTTTATGTCTCAGATTTCATCCCTTCTGCAGCACACGTGCCATTGGCCTATATAGCAAGTGTTGATACCCAGCCCTTACTCGCACTTAAGGAGAAAGAGCTCTTTCTGAACGAAGCGGTAAAACAGGATTATGTACTTTTCTTTGAACACGATTACCAACGGGAGTGCTGCACCCTTCAGCAAACTATGAAAGGAGTGCGGGTTAAAGATGTCTTCTCATTAAAAGAATGGCTGCAGTAAATAAAAATTATTATCTATTTTTGTAGATTAAAAACAGAGAAAAACAGATGGCTGCAGAAGAGATAACACAGTTGAATAAAAAATATGGCGATTTTCCTGCCCATGCATTACTGGAAACGTTTATATTGAAATATAAGGATAATATTGCATTGGCTTCAAGTATGAGTGCCGAAGATCAGGTTTTAACACATATGATGGCAGGAGTCAATACTGATGTAAAGATATTTACCCTTGATACAGGCCGGCTCTTTCCTGAGACCTATGATCTGATAGCTAAAACAAAAGCAAGGTATAAAGTCAATATTCAAATATATTTTCCTGAAGCAAAAAGCGTAGAAAATATGGTGGCAGAGCATGGTATTAATCTTTTTTATCATAGTATAGAAAACAGAAAATTATGTTGTCATATCAGGAAAATTGAACCTTTACGTCGTGCTTTCGAAGGGTTGAGTGTTTGGATATGTGGTTTACGCCGTAGCCAGTCTGTTACCCGTGAGAATGTTAAAGTGATAGAATGGGATGAATCAAATAGTTTGCTAAAGATCAATCCGTTGATTGAGTGGAGTGATGAGATGTTGTGGGACTATATCAAACAAAATAATATTCCATACAATCCTCTTCACGATAAAGGATTTCCTAGTATTGGTTGCCAGCCATGCACCAGGGCAGTGCTGCCGGGTGAGGATATACGTGCCGGGCGCTGGTGGTGGGAAAACCCTGAGTCGAAGGAGTGTGGCCTCCATACCAAAGAGGGAAAGACAAAATAATAACTATCCTGCACTATCATTACGCTCCTTATGCTGTGATGCCGCAACAGCTTCATTGAGTAGCGGAACCAACATCTTTGTTTTGGTATTAAAAAACCTTTTATCTTTCCATGCTACCACCCATTGTATACCATGAATAGTATTGGTAATAAACAATTCTTCTGCCTCCTGCGGGTCGGCAGGTTGAATTATACCCTGTTTTATATGGTAAGAAGTATTGTTTTTAATGATGGATAGGAGGTTTTTTCGCATGATGCCATGCACACACCCTTCATCAAGTCCGGGCGTTATAATAGTATTGCCTTTGATCATAAAAAAGTTTGAAGAGGTAGCTTCAATTATATTTTCAAATTCGTTGGTAATCAAACAGTCGTCATAGTTGTTTTCTTTAGCATGAAGGCCGGCCAGAACATATAATATTGCGTTGGTTGACTTTATAGAAAAGAGGGGATGGACCGGTTTTAGGTGTTGTTGAAAAAGTCCGAGAGACAATCCTTTGCTGTTGAGAGTGTAGAAGTTATCTGCCAGTGGAGTTCCGGTAACAAGATAGCTGCATTTTCGGCTGTCGGGAATATAATAACCCACTGTATCCCTGAAAAAAGTAATTCTTACTCTTCCACCATGGGTCACACCATTGAGATGACACCATTCTTCAAGTAATGAGGTAATGGATTTCTCATTGATAGTGAATGATAAAGATAGCTTTAGCATATGTAGCGCTTTACTTATCCTTTCTAAGTGATCAGTAATAAACACCGGCTTTCCATTGACGATACGAATGGTTTCAAAAAATCCATCACCATAGTTAAATATTCTGTTACGACAGGAGAGGTTCACTTCATTCTCTTTGGTAATTGATCCGTTGAAGATAGTCCATTGCATATTCTAGCGTATTATTTCTTTGAGAAAATATTCAAATAGTTGTGGTTTTACTGCAAAGGTAAAGAGAATTCCAAAGACAGCACCCCAGAAGTGAGCATCATGACCGATATTGTCGTTGGCTCTCTTTGCCATAATGGCGGAGTATGCCAGGTATAGCAATCCAAAGATATAAGATGGAATGGGAATAGGCAAGAAGAGTAAACCAATTCCACCTTTTGGGATAAAAATGATGCTGGAAAAGACAATGGCCGATACAGCACCTGAAGCCCCTACAGCATTATAGTCATCGTTATTTTTATGTTTTAAATAAGAGAACAGCGAGGAGGCCGGGATAGCCAACAGGTAGAGGGCAAGATAAATTATCCGGCCATTGTTATTGAAAAGCACTGTAAAAGCGTCTTCTACAATACTGCCAAAAGAGTAGAGTACGTACATGTTGATAATTAAATGGATCGTGTCGACATGTAGAAATCCGTTTGTGACAAAACGTATCCACTCTCTTTGATGACTTATCATCCATGCGTTGAACTTTAGTTTGTCAAAAACTTCCCTGTTTTGAAATGCGGTGATAGAAACAAGGGAGGTAATGATAACAATTAGTAATGTAAAATTTAAGTTAATCATATGTTTCAGATACTTCTGTATTGTTTTGGGGTTCTGTTTCTGTAAAATCAATTTCTGAACCCAGTACGCTGTGAGGAATAAGAAAAACTACCAGCAAAACCACGGAAGCCACTATCGGCCAAATCCTGTTTTTACGGTTTTTTAGTTGTGCAAAAAGAGCGACAACCCAAAAGATAAAAGCAAATGCAGTTTTATTGTCGGTAAGGTCATGGCCCACTGGCCATCCTGTCCAGTAAGCGCCAAAAGCATATTTCTGCATCACAGGCCCCAGTATCAAACCACCGATAAGAAGTAAAACCAGAGTTGCTATTGTATAGTAAAAAGTGTGTTTCTCATTAGCCAAAGCCTCAATGCCGGTTCTTACTGAAAAAATAAACGCGAGAAAAATAATTAGTACATGTGCAATAACTAATCCTGATGGAACAAATCCTTTATATCTAATGATGACTGGCTCTTCAACCATCAAATATTCGGCACCTGCTTTTTTTAGTACTATCTGATACATTACTTTTCCTGCCGGTGGCTGTTGCGGGATAAAGGCTGTGAGTGTGTCACCATGCCGTTTCATGGTGTCAGTATGCCATTCATCATAACTCTTGAATCTCCGGTATCGATAAAAACCGCTGATATCATCGTTTTTAGCAATGATGTGCACCGGAGCATCGTCACTGCAACTATAGGTCCTGATAAGTTTCCCGTTTACCTCTTCATTATCAATCGTCAACCGGCTGTATACAGGATAAGTGGGCCCGGTCATGCGCTGGTAAATAGCAATAAAAGCACCAATGGCAATGGCCAGTATCCAGAAAATAATTGACTTATAAATATACTTCATCCCTGTTTTATATTCGTTTTGTTAAATATTCTAGTTAAAATTATGTTCTATTACCGGTTCAGTCATGATCAACCTTTTTAAAAACAAGCTTATATGTAGCTGAGACATGAAAAGCCGATTCAAATAGTTCTACAATGGTAAATAGCGGAATAGTGCAGAAAAAAAATATTTGGTGCAGAAGCATGGTAAGTTTAGCACTTTTGTGATAATAGTTGTTATTGCCTTTGAAAGATTCGAAAAGCATCTCTCTCTTTTTTGACATACAGTTGAGGATACTTTGCACCCATGAAAAGGGGTTCTGTTCCAAAGATAAGTATCGTTTTGATTCCAATTTAAACTTTCTCTGTTCAAGCGCAGCGATGATTGTTTTTTCAGGATATAGAAGCAGGTGGCGGGGTGGGTCAAGATGAAACCATCGGCTCTTGAATAATCTTGCTTGCAGGCTTTCCGGATTAGGCATGGATAAAATCAATATTCCACCCGGTTTAATTTTCTTATTAAAAAAATGCAACATAAAATCCGGATTGTCAAGGTGTTCAAAAACATGAATAAGTGTAATAAGATCGAAAGATGCATCGGGGTATTGTTCCATGGAGAGGGGTGCTGTATTAAGTTGGATTAAACTGTTTTGTTCACTGCGTTGTGCTGCTTTTCCATTAATTTCGGTACCATATATATTAAAATCTCCATAGCTTGCAATAGCAGAAAGAAACTTCCCACTACCACATCCAATATCAAGAATATTTGCCCCGGATGAAAGATATTTAGCCACACTTTTAGCACGACGTTTTCTAATGATATTGATCATATTTTCAATAAAAATCAGGAATTTTGTCTCATTACCCCCATAATAACTATCCTGATATGCGCGATCAAGCTTTGTTTGATCAGGAAAAGGCATCAGCTGTTGTGCTTTGCATTGTAAACAGAGGGTAATCTCATAGGGGTCGCCATACATGTCAACTGTGTCAAAAAGTTTTTTAAGTGTACTATATCCACAAAAACGGCATATTGTGCTATTCATCGTTGTTTATTTTTTCAAAAATTTTATAACATTTCAAGCCAATTTTCTGGAATCTGTATTTAAAGGAAGTTGCCAGCACACCTAGTCCATACTTAACACTACGATTGAGGTTAATGGATGAGGCATCAGAAAAATAACGGGTAGGACAGGTGATTTCTCCAATAGTGTATCCTGCGGCAAAGATTTGTGTTATCATCTCGTTGTCAAAAACAAAGTCATTAGAATTGGCCTGATAGTTTATGTGTTCAATCACGTCTCTTGTAAAGGCTCTGTATCCGGTGTGGTACTCTGATAGTTTCTGGCCAATCAGCAAGTTTTGAACCAGTGTTAACAAGCGGTTAGCAACATATTTATATCGTGGCATTCCACCCTGTATTGCTCCTTTCCCCAAGATCCTGGATGCCAGCACTGTTTGGAAAAGTCCACTGGCAATCAGATGAGCCATGGAAGGGATAAGCTTTGGTGTATATTGATAGTCGGGATGCACCATAATAATAATATCAGCACCTAAATCAAGCGCTTTCTTATAACAGCTTTTTTGATTGCCTCCATAGCCTTTGTTTTTCTGATGAGTAACAATCTGTTGAATACCCAACGATTTCGCCACTGCAACAGTATTGTCGGTGCTGGCATCATCTACAACAACTACCTCATCAACAATATCAAACGGTATCTCATTATATGTATCTCTGAGGGTTTTCTCTGCATTGTAAGCAGGCATTACAACAACAACCTTTTTATTATTTATCATCGTAACAGAAATTTTAAGCAGCGAACATACTATAAATTCCGTTATTTAGCAAGTATTGTGTTATTAGTCAAGGAGTGATGCATGGATGAATTTGTTGTTGAGAAATCAAATTACATTGCTACAACGAAGGAGTTATGTACAGAACGATCTCAGAAGAGTTTTCTGTTATTGTCTGTAAAAGAATCCGGGTTTATCAAACTTCCACGAGGGTTGTATTTCTGTTTGTCAGGGTTTGTATTATCCAGTTATTTTAATATCAGTGCGGCAATCTGTTTTAATGCTTCACCGGCTTTGCATTGGATAAACAGATCGGTGATGGTGTTTGTATAAGATGAAGGTTGCGGGTTGATTTCGATGATTTTACATCCATTCTGTTTAGCAATAATTGGGATATATGATGCCGGCACTACCTGACCGGTTGTTCCAACAACAATAAACAGATCAGCAATTTTTGCCTGATCCATTGTGTTTCTGTAAGCCATCTTGGGAATGTCTTCCCCGAAAAATATAAAGTCAGGTTTTAAAAGGCCTGTTTCACATGTAGGACATAAAGGAGGTATCATGCTGTTATCCTGCAGAATGCGCATCACTTCAAATTCAGCTTGACAGTCGAGGCATCTTACATATTTCATATTGCCATGAAATTCAAATATTGTTTTAGATCCAGCCTCTTGATGCAGATTATCGATATTTTGTGTAATGATGGCTTTTAAAAATCCACGAGCTTCTAATTTTGCCAGAGCAATATGTGCCTCATTGGGTTTTACGGTATGTTCAAAGGTGTAAAATATCTCTTTTATTGCTTTCCAGGTTGTAAGTGGGTCTGTAAGGAAATGACTTATTTCCAGTAGTTCAGGGGGGTATTTGTTCCATATTCCTCCTTCCCCCCGGAATGGGGGGATGCCACTTTCAACAGAGATGCCTGCTCCGGTGAAAGCAGCGATATGATTAGCATCTTTAATCATTTCAGATGCTTTGCTAATTTGTGCCTGCAGTGCTAATGACATGATATATGTGTGAGTGAATTTTTTGTCGGATAGCTGTTGTGCTGATTTGTCTGTTTTGACCATCAGGATGCACTCTGTTGCTCAGGAAAACGAATACCAGTTCATTTTCCGGGTCGGCCCAGGTGTAAGTGCCTGTGAAACCGCTATGTCCAAAGCTGCTGTCGGAAGAATTACTGCTAACATTACTCTGTTTCTTTCTGCCTTTCACGGGTTTGTCGAAACCCAACCCACGGCGATTGCCGTAGTAGTGTCGTTTGTTAAATATTTCTATCTGATCTGCATCCAACACTGCTGTATTACCGTAACTGCCATTGTTTATTAAGGTATACATCAGGATGCCTATATCACGAGCATTGGAAAACAGGCCTGCATGCCCGGCCACCCCGCCAAACATAGCTGCTGCCATATCATGAACATAGCCCTGCAAGAGCGTTTGTCTGAAATATCTGTCATCTTCTGTAGGTACAATGCTGGTTAAATGATTTGTTTGCAGCGGGTTGAAGCAGATGTTGGTAAGATTCAAAGGGCCATACACCGAATCGATGAGGAACTCTTCAAAAGGAGTGTTGGTGATCTGCTCAATAATCTCCTTCAGCATGATAAAACCCAGATCGCTGTAAATACATGCCTCTCCCGGTCTGTATGCTGGCGGTTCGTCTATGATCAATTCTCTCAGAAAATTTTTCCTTTTTTTTGGCTCTACCTTTACGAGCTCCAGATAAAACGGTTTCCAGGCCGCAA
>JAVVFR010000081.1:0-6944 GCA_032250595.1 Bacteroidales bacterium
TCTCTTTTTATCCCGTCTGTCGTAAGCAATATTTCCCAGTATGGTGTGTGTTTGATAAGTCTCTTTAATGGCAGTGTGTTTTCTGGGAGCATAGTTTGTAAATTTTTGCCGTGTGTCGTTTTTTGTTGAAGTAGGGAGGTGTCCGAAATAGTGTTCTGCGAACTGGATAACTTTTTTAAAAGGGAGGCTGCCGGTAGTACTTATCACCATGCCTTCTGTATGATAATTTCGTTTGATGAATCGCAGCAAATCTATCCGTGAAAAACTTCTAACCGAAGCAGGGGTCCCTAAAATTCCTTTACCCAGATTATGTCCATAGAATAGCAGCTCTTCGAATTCATCAAAAATAAGTTCTGACGGATTATCTTTATAAGAGTTAATCTCATCCACCACAACCTCTTTCTCTTTTTTAAGCTCTTTATCCGGAAATACTGAATTAAGGCTTACATCGGCAAAAAGCTCCAGGACTCTGGAGAAATGATGTGATAAAAAGGAGGCATAGATACAAGTCTCTTCTTTTGTTGTATATGCATTAAGCTCACCACCAACGTTCTCGAGCCTGCTAAGAATGTGATATGCTTTTCGTTTTTTTGTCCCCTTGAATATTACATGCTCAATAAAATGGGCAATGCCATGTTCATTTTCTTTCTCATCTCGTGAACCTGCATTTATAAACAATCCGCAGTGGGCAACAATAGTATTTTCCAACTGCTTATGGATAAGCCGTATGCCGTTATTTAATTGATAATATTGATATTCGATCACTTAAACTTTTTTTAACGGATAAATGTAGGACAGATGTATCGATATTTTCACCTGATAATAATTTTACCTGTGTATTCGTGATGTTCCGTAGAGATTTTCACAAAGTATAAACCGGCTGGCATGAGGCTGCTGTTGTAGTGTATCAACTCTCTTTGGCCGGCAGGTACAAAATGGTCAACTTGTTGTCCTCTGATATCAAACAGCATAATGGAGTTAACTTTTTCAGTATTATCAATCATATCAATAACAAAAGCATCCTGAGCCGGATTGGGATAAATATTAAATCCTTTATTTGCAGGCGAGGGATTGTCATTAACACTATTGATCCACTGGTATGTTTCCGATTGCCATATTCCTCTTCCATAGGTAGCAGCTACCACTTTATGGTTTGGGTAATGGATTTCCAGTTCATTAACAATAACATTAGGCAGGTTATCCATAAAAGGGATCCAGTCGGTCATTGAGGAGTCGCGGTAATAAACGCCAACATCCATACCCACATACAGGCCACCGTTGCTTCCTTTTTCAGCTACGATACAGTTTGTGGGGATATTTGGCAATGACCCGGAGATATTGACCCAGGTGTTACCGGCATTGGTACTCATATATACTTTATCTCCATTATAGTAACCCGATAGTGTCACAAATAGCGTTGAAGGGTTTTGGGGATGGACGGCAATATAGGATATTGGATACGCAGGGAGATTGTTATTACAGTTCACCCATGATGAACCTCCGTTTAATGTTCGGTAAATAGTATTATAAGTGGCGGCGTAAAGATAGTTGGGGTTTGACTGAGCGATAGCGAGTGCCCGGAATTTATCGTAATATCCGGTGGTGTTGAAATTGGTAAGTTTGTTCCAGGTATTGCCGTAGTTGGTTGATTTAAAAATCTCGTTATAGCCGGCAAAGAGGATTTTATGGTCAGTAGGGTGCATGACATATGGTGTTACCCAGTGGCCTTCTTGTGCGGCAGCGGGTTTGATATCGTACCATGTGGCGCCGGCGTCAACAGAACGGCGTATCTCGCCGTATTGTGATGCGGAGTACATATAGTTGTAGTTTGAGTGGCTTATAATAGCCTCCATGCCATCACCGCCGTGAACGAAAGTAAAGTCGGGGTTATTGAAAAAGTGAGTGCCATTGTCTTGCCATCCACCAATGATACGACGATAATCTTGTTGCGACAAACCAATCCGGTATACTTGTCCGACGGCGAGGCCTTCGCTTTTCCTTGTCCAAAAGTTTCCTGAGTTGGTAGTGACATCGACACCCCCATCATGGCAAGCATATAGGTAACCGTTGTTTGGATTGTATGTCAGCTGATGAACATCGGCATGTACATAAGGTTTGTTTCCTGCACCTGTCCAGTGCCCGACACAGCTCCATGTTGCTCCGCCGTTGTTTGATCTCCAAAGATTTACGCTTCCGGTAAAGATAACGTTCTTATCGACTGGAGAGGCTACCAGAGCCATAGCAAACCATGTGATACCTCCTTGTCCTGCACCGATCTCACTATAGCCATAAATATTGGGTGAAGAACTCATACAGGTAAAAGAGTTTCCTGCGTCTGTTGAACGGTAGAGGCCTTCAAAACCGGAATCGGAACTTCGTGCTGCAGCGATGTAAACATAATTCGGATCGGCAGGAGTGACAGCAATTTTTATCCTGTTTACAGTAGCATTGAAATTTACATTTTTTATCAGGAATGTGCTGCCTGCATTGGTAGTTACAAAGAGCCGGTTGCCTATTGTTACGTATAAAACATCAGGATTATCGGGTTTAAAGGTGATATCTTCCGATGCACCGGATCTTATTTTTGTCCATGATACTGCACCGTCCGTTGTCTTATAAATGCCTACCGAGGAGGTAGCATATAATATCTGATTATTGGCAGGGTGCATGATTATCTTACCAATTTTTCGCTGATTGATTACATCCCAGCTCAATCCGGTAGTATTCCAACTCATGCCGCCATCTACCGATTTAATGACTCCTATGGAGTAAGTGTCTGCTCCATCGTTATCACCTGTTGCTGCATAGATAACATCCGGGTTCTGATGGTCGATAACGATATGTGATATCCCCAGGCTAGCCAGTTGGTCCGACATAGGTTGCCAGTAACCGCCATAGTCGGTTGAACGCCATATGCCGCCTGAAGCCGAGCCTGCATAAAAAATATTGTATTGGGTAGGATGAAAAGCGATACAGTTGATTCTACCCATGCCAATACCTTGATTGGGAGTAATAAAAGGTCCCAACATTTGCCAATCGGCTACCTGGGCAATACGTGCGTTGGATTTGTCTCTCAGGTAATCCTGATAAACCCGCCATGTAGCACCCGGATCACCCAGCCTTCCATTGCTGTCGACACGACTGTCTAAAAACCACGATATCCTGTCGAACTGTTTTCGTCCGGGAATACGAAGATCGGTGTTATTTGTTTGTATATAATTCTCAAAAACTGGCCTTACAGCATGGAAATTATAGTCCGTTGAACGCATGTCAGATACCCACGTTTGTCCAAAAGATGTAAAAATAAATATTTGAAAAAATACGATAAATAATAAACTCCTCTTTCCTGTCATAGCTCCTGTAAATTTGGGTACAAAGTTACCACTTTTCAATGGTATAACAAAACCAGTACAAAACTGTTTAAAGCCGTATGAATTGTTTTTATATTGTTATTTTTGTAGTTGTTAAGAAAACTATAATGAAAAAAATCGCTTTACTTTTCCTTAGTGTATTGATGTTTTATGGAACAGCTTCTGCACAGCCGGTATTGTTCAATAGTAAATATGTTACCATACATAGAGCCGGGCAAATTGATGTATCAAGAATGGAATCCGGTTATGATGTTATAATAAAGCCATATCCCAGTATAAAAGAAGGTAATGAAACTTATCGGCAGCATATGATGCAACGAAAGTTGGAGGTAGCTTCAAAATATCCCAAAAAGTCATTGTCGATGTTACGGACATCCACAGAGAGGAACGATCATATAGTTGATACTCCTGTAATAATTAATAGTTTTGAAGGGAATCACTATAATTACAGTACTCCAAACGACAATACACTGGCTATTTCAAACAGCAACAATCTTATCTCAGCCATAAATACCAACATCTATTTTTTCGACCTTGATAATGACACTATTTCCAAAAAAATTAGCCTGCAGGCGTTCTCTTCATCACTGACAGGTATTTCTAACCATCAATACGATCCCAGGGTTATTTATGATCCTGATAAGGATCGTTTTATCGTTGTTTTTCTGGCAGGAGCGAGCAGCAGTGCTACCTCACATATATTGGTCGGGTTTTCTGATTCGCCGGATATGCTTGGGAGTTGGAACCTATATGCGCTACCCGGGAATCCGTTACCGGGTGATACCAGTTGGACAGATTTTCCTGCCATTGCTTTAACCGGGGATGAATTGTTTATCACAGCGAATCTGTTGAAGTACGGAGGCTCATGGCAAACATCATTTAAGCAGAGTGTGGTGTGGCAAATTGATAAAATGATGGGTTACCGGGGTGATACAATGCTGAATACAAGACTTTGGCATGATATCAATTTTGATGGAGAAAACATACGTAATATTTTCCCGGTAAGAGGAGGTGGACGACTGTACGGGCCGGATATGTATTTATTATCGAACCGTAACTTCTCTTTGTTTTCCGATTCAATTTTCTTACTGCATATTACCGGCACTATTGATGATCCGGGCAGCAAACTTACTTTAAATTGCTTAAAAGCTGATCCCGGTTATGGCATGCCCCCTGATGCAGAGCAACCCGGCACTAAGATGCTCGCTACCAATGATGCCAGGGTGTTGGGAGGCTTTTTTCATAACAACTCTATTCAGTTTGTTTTTAATTCAATAGATACAGCAACAGGGTTGGCATCTGTTTATCATGGCATCATTGATAATGTCTTATCAACACAACCTTTTATAACCGGGGCAATCCTTTCTGAGCCACCGGTAGAATACGGTTATCCCAATATCTCATGGTCGGGTAATACACTATACAGCCGGCAGGCGATCATTGGTGTTAATCATTCTGCTGATACCGTGAGGCCCGGAGTCTCTGCGATTTTTTATGATGGTAATGGAGGCTATTCAAGACGTACGGTGGTTAAGAAGGGCGTAACAGCTATAAAAATACTTTCCGGTAACTATGAACGTTGGGGTGACTACACCGGGAGTCAGCGGAAATACAATGAGCCCGGTAAGGTTTGGATATCAGGCATGTACGGTTTTAAGACAGGCAATAACTGGCGATTGGGCACCCATATTGCTGAGCTGGCATCACCGGTACCTGAAGCACCTTTTGTGACAACCGGAGAATCTTTGAATGTGGCGTTATACCCAAATCCTTTTTTCCATGAGTTTGCTACAGAGTTTGTGTTGGAGGAAACGACCCATCTTGTAATAGATATTTTTGACTTGTTTGGCCGACATATCGACCATCTCTTCGACGGTGAGGTACAGCAGGGTAAAAATACGATATCGTTCAACACCTATCCCTTGGCGCAAGGCACCTATATCCTTCAAATAAAAAATGCAAAAGGTGAAACACTCTTTACTACTAAGGTTATAGCCTATCAGTAAAGGCAATAACTAAAGTGGTTTATTTTCGATAACGGGAGGGTGCCGGTTTTACTTCACCTTCATCGCTATATAGTGAGGCAATAGCTGAATGATATTTTTCAAGAATTACTCTTCTTCTCATTTTCAGGGTCGGAGACAACTCTCCGGATTCAACATTCCACGGTTCGGTGACAAAAAGAAAACGTTTTACCATCTCAGTCTTTCCCAGCAGTTTGTTATATTTTTCTGTTTCCTGATATAGTTTGAGGATCACCCTTTCATCAATAAGTGTGTTTTGCATGGTGGTAAAAGGAATATGTCGGTTTCTGCACCATGATTTCAGGTAATCAACTTCAAGAGAGATGATAGCGGCAGGGAAATGTCTGTTTTCACCAAGAATCATCACATGGTCGAAGAAGGGTGATTCAGTAAATAGATTTTCGATAGGTTGAGGGGCAATATATTTACCCCCTGATGTTTTAAAGAGCTCTTTTTTTCTATCGGTTATTTGTAAGAACTTTCCGGCTACCCACGATCCAATATCGCCGGTATGAAAGAAACCTTCGTCATCTATTACAGTTTTTGTCAGGGCTTCATTTCTCCAGTAGCCTGCCATCACATTGGGGCCTTTGCATAATATCTCACCATCGTCGTTAATTTTTACCTCTATGTCATCCAGCAGTGGCCCTACTGTGCCAATACGATGATGCTTTCTCTCTTTTCTGTTAACGGCAATAACCGGTGCTGTTTCTGTGAGCCCGTAACCTTCGAGGACATTGATACCCATGGCCCAAAAAGTGCGGGCAAACAGAGGCGATAGGGAGGCACTGCCTGAAACTACAATACGTAGTTTTCCTCCAAAGAATTTTTTTATCTTTCGAAACACCAATAGTCTGAAAAATCCTAGCTTTATTGCATACCATACATTGTTACGTCCGGATAATTCATATTTTTTGCCGGTTTGTAAAGCATTTTTATAAAGCCATCGTTTTACTCCTTTTAACTGGTATCCATACAGCAGGATACTGTAGTATGATTTTTCAAGTATCCTTGGTACTGCACAAAACACATGGGGTTTCACCTCTTTTATTATTTCACCGGCTTTATTGATCTCATGGCAATAATAAATTGAAAGTCCCAGGTATTGATACATGTAATTCAGTGTACGTTCGTAAACATGACACAATGGTAAAATTGATAGCGCTCTTTTCCGATGGCTGAATCCTGAAATGGGCGCGATCGCGAGCATATTGGAGATAATGTTTTTATGTGACAACATAACCCCTTTGGGGGTATTGGTAGTGCCTGAGGTATAGATGATGGTTGCTGTCTCGTGTTCGTCAATTTGTTCTTTCACGGCCCGGTAATCAATGGTTGTTTGATGAATTTTACCGCTGTGTAATAAATCATGGTAATGATTGATACCTTCAATAGCTTGCAGTGAGTATGTTTTTTCTTTCTCAAGCAAAACATCTGAGAAACGCTTCATAATAGCAACTGACTCAATGATAAACATTGCAGGATCAGCATCGTTAATAATTGCTTCGAAATTAACAGGGCTTATAGTGGGGTAAACAGGCACTTGTAT
>JAVVFR010000082.1:0-6940 GCA_032250595.1 Bacteroidales bacterium
AACCTTTAGGCGGTAGCCCCATCTTTTACTTAAACTTTAGTCGGTCAGTAGTGATTCTTTTACATACTCCATCCTAAAGATGGAGTATTTTTTTTGATATAAGCCCTGAGATATTAATAAGAAGACCCGGTAGGATGAAAAAATGACTAAATAATCATACCGGCACCAACGGTAGTGTTATCCGATTCATCGATAAGAATCACACTGCCTGTATTTCTATTGTTTCTATAACTATCAAAGAAAATAGGATTTGTTGTTCGCAATGTAACACGTGCTATATCATTCAACCCGATATCTTTATCATCTTCTAAACGGTGTAATGTATTGATATCCACTTTATACAACACTTCCTTAATGATACATTTTGCATTTTTGGTAGTATGTTTAATATGGTACTTCGCATTACATTGTAATTTTTTCTCACTCATCCAAGCCAGCATGATATCCAGGTCCTGACTAACATTGGGTTGGTTTTTCTCTCTCACGATCATATCACCTCTGCTGATATCAAGATCGTCTTCGAGTTGTATTGCCACAGACATAGGTGGGAAAGCTTTCTCTACAGGCCCTTCAAAAGTATCTATAGACTTTATTTTACTGTTAAACCCTGAAGGCAACACACACACTTCATCCCCTTTTTTAAATACCCCTCCTGCTAATCTTCCTGCATACGCTCTGTAGTCATGGAACTTATCGTTTTGTGGCCTAATAACATATTGAACCGGGAACCGGCAGTCGACCATATTCTCATCACTGCTGATATGTACATTTTCAAGATGATATAGCAGTGTAGGGCCTTTATACCAAGGCATATTTTCCGAATATTCAACCACATTGTCACCATGCAGAGCCGAAATAGGAAGAAACCTGACATCCTGCACCTCCAGTTTACTAGAGAAATTCTTAAAATCTTGTTTTATTTTATCATATATTGCCTGATCGTAATCAACGAGATCCATCTTATTAATACAGAGTACCAGATGAGGTATTTTGAGGAGGGAAGCGATAAAAGTATGTCTTTTGGTCTGTTCAATAACACCTTTTCTGGCATCAATAAGCACAATAGCGAGGTTTGCCGTAGATGCTCCGGTAACCATATTACGGGTATACTGGATATGTCCGGGGGTATCAGCAATAATAAATTTTCTTGCGGGTGTGGCAAAATATCGATAAGCCACATCGATGGTAATCCCCTGTTCCCTTTCAGCGCGCAACCCATCGGTAAGGAGGGCCAGATTAATATGCTCTTCTCCTCTCAGGTCACTGGCGAGTTGCACCGCTTCGAGTTGATCTTCGAAAATAGATTTACTGTCATACAGCAAACGCCCAATAAGTGTACTCTTGCCATCATCAACACTTCCTGCGGTAGTGAATCGTAGGAGTTCCATGTCGAGATATCCTTTTGTGGTATTTTCAGTCATTATTGATTTTTTTCTTTGTTAAACGACAGGATTAAAAATATCCTACTTTTTTACGGTCTTCCATGGCTGCTTCAGAACGTTTGTCATCAGCTCTGCTACCTCTTTCAGTAACACGGGTAACAGCAATCTCATTAATGATATCTACAAGCGAATTGGCTTCAGATAATGATAAGCCTGTACATGAGATATCACCAATAGTTCTGCATCTGACTTTTCTCCGTTCTACTTTTTCAGACTCTTTCAGTTGCATGAAAGGAGCAGCAGCAAGCCAAACTCCATCACGACAAAAAACATCCCGTTCATGGGTATAATATATCGAAGGAATGTTAATGTTATCCATATAGATATACTGCCAGATGTCCATTTCTGTCCAATTACTCAGTGGAAATATTCTGAAATGTTCACCCATTTTCTTTAAACCGTTAAAGATATTCCACAATTCCGGTCGTTGGTTTTTAGGGTCCCACTGGCCAAACTCATCACGGTGAGAAAAGAAACGTTCCTTCGCCCTGGCTTTCTCTTCATCCCTGCGGGCACCACCCATTGCTGCATCAAATTTATACTTCTCTATTGTGTCGAGCAGTGTGGTTGTTTGCAATAAATTACGGCTGGCACCAACACCTTGTTCCTCCACCACTCTGCCTTTATGGATCGACTCCTCCACAGAGCCCACAATAAGTTTTGCCCCTATCTCCTTTATCAGGTCATCCCTGAATTGTATGGTCTCTTCAAAATTATGTCCGGTATCGATATGAAGCAAAGGAAAAGGAATACGTGCCGGATAAAATGCCTTTCGGGCAAGATGCACCATTACAATGGAATCTTTCCCACCACTGAATAGCAAAACCGGTCGCTCAAACTGTGCTGCCACTTCACGAATAATATAAATCGACTCAGATTCGAGTGTTTTAATATGATTCATCGAATAGTTTATCATCGGTGTCATTTTAAATGTATGGTAATATTTTTATACTTAATCTTTGGCAAAATAAGCCGCGTAAGATATCTTGTCGACTTAACCACAGACCATAAATCAGTTCTTATTTCAATATCAGGATTTTCAGGAACTTCAAAAGCACTGTCGATGCCGGTAAAATCCCTGATCAACCCTTGACGTGCTTTCTTATACAAACCTTTTACATCACGTTTTTCACACACTTCAAGAGGAGCATTGATATAAACCTCAATAAAATTTTCATGCCCGATAATATCTTTTGCCAACTTTCGTACCTCGTTGGTAGGGCTGATAAAACTGCAAATAACAATAATTCCGCTATCAATAAATATCTTTGAAAGCTCAGCGATACGCCTGATATTTTCGCGTCTATCTTCCATAGAGTAAGATAAATCACTACAGAGCCCTGTACGAATAACATCTCCATCGAATATCTTTGAAAAATATCCTTTCTTATGGATTTCTTCTTGTAATGCTCTGGATAGTGTTGTTTTTCCGGCACCACTCAACCCTGTCATCCATATCACTTTAGGATTCTGCCTCACTAAAAAACGTTTACGGTTCCTTCGAATAAAGTCATTGAAATCCGTAAAAATATTTTTATGCCGTTTTACTTTTATCATAATATTTTTTTAATATACCAATCCGATAGACTAAGTATTTAATTAAAGGCAAAAATATCAATTATTATTAACTTTATCCAAGTTTTTTTTTAATAAATAGTAACTTCGTAAAAAAATTTAACAACCGCCATGAAGATTGAGAAGCACATTGAAACGATACTACGGGAACAAACCCGCAGAGGTATCGACGACGAAGTATATACGCGCATAGCAAGCATGACTGATTTAACATCTCTTGACGGGAGGGATAATAACCAAACGATAAAGGAGCTATGTGAAAGAGGGAGGTCAATAAAAAACAAGTTCGAAGGGTTAGCCAATATTGCGGCAATATGTGTATATCCTGTTTTTGTGTCACTGGTACGAGAAAGTTTGTCAGAAAGCGGGATCGCCACAGCCTGTGTTGCAGGGGCATTCCCCTCCGGCCATCTGCCACTCTATCTTAAGCTGGAGGAGATAAAATATGCTATACAGCAAGGAGCTGAAGAGGTGGATATGGTAATCAGCCGTGGGAAAATGATTGGTGGAGAGACCGCCTATATCCGTGAAGAGGTTGAGTCGGCAAAAGCCCTTTGTGGCAAAGAGGTGCTGCTAAAGGTTATTCTGGAGACAGGAGAACTAAGCAGTGAGCATCTGATCAGACATGCCGCGAGGATTGCTATGGAATCCGGTGCCGATTTCATCAAAACATCAACAGGGAAGTCATCCCCTGCTGCTACACCCGAAGCATTTTATTATATGCTTGATGAGATTCGCAAGTATCACTCCATGAGCAATAGAATGATTGGCATCAAAGCTGCCGGAGGTATCCGTGATGCAGGAACAGCACTCAACTACTACTTCCTTACCGATGCAGTTTTAGGAGAAAAGTGGCTTCATAAAAGATATTTTCGCTTTGGAGCAAGCAGCCTGATAGATGACCTGTACCGCACGGTAAGAGGCCTTTCAAAGGAGTAACAAACTGCATCCTCTGATATCACTATGGTCTAACCGTCCGAGCACTTCAAAACTTCCATCAGAAAAAACACATCCTATATCCAGCGTACCAACAAAGCAACAACTGCCCAAGTTGGCAAGATCAATAATTCCTAATGCCCCACTCTTCCCCGGAGATAAAATACTCAATGGATCGTTTATATCAACGGCTACTACTCTTTTCCATGGTGGTGGTACAAAAATACCTTCCCCTTGCGACCAGCTCTGACTCATAAGCTCTGTCATGCCATACTCTGAACCTATCGTTTTGAGATCAAATGCTGATGATAATTGCCGGTGAACATCTTCCCGTAACAACTCTTCCTTTCTCCCTTTCATACCTCCTGTTTCAATAACTGTTAAGGATGGATGAGTAAGTTGGTAGTGTGATGCAAAATCTATCAAAGCATAGGTAACTCCCAAAAGTATAGTTTTTTCTGCTCGACCGGCTGTAAATTTTAAAATATTATAGAGGCCTGCTATATCATCCAAAAAAAACCCTCCGGTTTCTTTTCCTGATAATTCAATAAGCTTACGCATCATATAAACCAGTGATGAATTAGGTTGCTCAAGATATCCCGGTAACAATGCCAGGATAACATAATTGACAGGAGAACCATGAGAAAGCTCAAAACCCCTTACAAAACTCTTCAGATAAAGATCTATATCCGTTAAGTAATGCCTCGACCGATTCATACCACTGGTGCCACTGCTCTGAAAAAAATGTACCGGTTCAACACCATATTCCGTTATGATCTTTTGCTCCTTAAATAACCGGATGGGTAAAAAAGGAATATCTTCTGCATGACATACCACATCAGGGGTGCGATGAACAAGCCTGCAAAATTGCTGATAAATTGAATTATTGGCATACTGCCAATAAAATATCTCTAATGACAGATCGTTAAATGCTTGATCAGATTCAATACTGAAAATACGTTCTTTAAACCGATTATACTGTTGAAGCTCACTCATCTCAGATGCAAATGTATAACATCATAGGAAATTGTAGTACCTTAGCCCTAAATTTATGAAATATTTTTTACCATTATACAAACCTTTATATTCAAGTTAATGCAGTTCAACTTTCGACATATTTTTTACATAACAGTTATCTTGTTTACTGTTATTTCATGTATGAAAAAAAATGATTTTCCCATTGAACCGGCGATAGCATATAAGGATTTTATATTAACGCTCACAGACGAAGGGAAACCAGACAAAGGGATTCTAATACTAAGTTTTACTGATGGTGATGGAGATATTGGGTTAAGTGAAGCAGACACGGTACCGCCTTTCAATCCGGGCAGTAAATACTTCTATAACTTCTATATCTCTTTGTTTAAAAAAGAGAACGGACACTATGAAAAGATTATCTTCCCCGACACCAATTTTACTTTCAATTCAAGGATCCCGGAAATTGAACTAACCGGAAACAGTAAAAGCATCAAAGGTACTATTGAGTACACTTTTGATCTTCAGATCATGAATGCTTACCTAAATATTGATACCATTCGGATTGAAACATATATCTACGACAAAGCTTTACATCAGAGCAATATTGTTGTTACACCTGATATCGTTATTAACAACCCTTAATATTTTCAGTTATTTAATCTATTGATAAAGCCTAAGGGCTACTCAATCAATACATTTTGACCATTTTAACGATTGAGCATGATACACTTTCGGAATACAGATAATTTATAGACACAAGGCAAAAAAAATCAGCAAGACAAAAATATCCTGCTGATTTTTTTATTTGAATAATCTAACTACTTAATAATCACCTTTTCGGTCATAATATTGTTTTTGGTAATGATTTGCAGATAATAGACGCCAGCGGTATAGTTTCCAAGACTAAACTCCATCATGGTGTTACCATTGAGAGATACATTTCTGGTACTTACAATGGCACCGGTTGATTGGAGCAACCGGATCACAGCCTCTCCTGACACACCTGAAATCAACACATTAAAGCTTTCGCTGGCCGGGTTTGGCCAGATATCTATTGCTTTATCTGTTGACAGATCATCTATACCTGAGCAATCAAGTGCAGTAATACTAACATGATCTTCCGCTTCACAGCCAAAAGTGTTTGTTACAGTAACAGAAAATGTCACAGTATTACCATCACCAATAGTAGCACCACTCACAGAAATTGTCTGGCTGGTAGAGGCGTCGCTCCACAGATAGGAAGAAAAACCTGCACCTGCATCGAGTGTAACAGAAGAAGTAAGACAAATAGTATCCAACGCACCGGTAATCGTAACTACAGGAACCGGATTCACTTCAATAACAGTATCTGCACTATTTTCACAGCCATTTGAATCAACATATTGATACGTAATCAAATGCGATCCAACAGTAGCAATAGCAGGGTCAAATTCACCGGCAGTCACTCCGGTCCCTGAATATATTCCTCCTGTAGGCAATCCCCCTGACAAAACCATGGGTGGGTCATTTTCACACATCGGTAAAAACCCGGGCAAAGAAACACTTGGCAATGGATGAACAGTAACGGTAGCATTCAATCCGGAAGGAATCAGCACACCCGATGCATCCATATACCCTAAAACAGTATATGTAGTAGTAAAGGATGGGGCAACAGTAATAAAGAAGGGTGATACCGTGATACCACTGATCGTATCAATACCAACACCATCACTAACAATTACTGTCCATGGCCCTGTTCCGGGAAAATCAATAAAAAGTTCTACACTATCACCCTGGCAAATGGCTGTATCTGAACTAGTATGAAGAATACTTACAACAACAGTAGCCGTATCGGTTAAAACACCACAAGGAGTATTATAGGATGCAACATATTCATAAACTCCACTAGCAGTCCATGGTCCAACAATCGTATCAGGGTTGTTGGTAGAAGTAACAGCACTGTTATACGACCAGGTGAACCCGGTCAATGTACCCGGTGATGGAATAGTTACTCCTGAATTGACAGTATT
>JAVVFR010000083.1:0-6936 GCA_032250595.1 Bacteroidales bacterium
GTATTATCTTGCTTTATAATAATGATAATTAGAAGGAAATGGAGGTGTAAATGATGAAAGAGAGAAACAGAGATGCCGATAATATCCGGGTGGCTATCAGCCACGGTGATTTCAATGGCATTAGTTACGAGGTGATCCTGAAGACTTTGGCCGATAAACGTATCAGTGAGATGTGTACACCCCTGGTGTATGGATCTTCTAAGATCGCATCGTATCATAGAAAGACATTGAAGATAAGTGACTTCGAAATTAATATGGTGAAGCGGCCGGAGCATATACAGTCAAAGAAGGTGAATATCTACAATATTTTTCAGGAGGAAGCACATATTGAGCTTGGTGTACCTACCGAACAGTCGGGGAAGTTTGCTTTTATTGCGTTGGAAAAAGCGGTAGAAGACCTGAAGTCGCAGAAGGTAGATGTGTTGGTCACCGGGCCTATCAATAAGAAGAATATTCAGCGCGAAAAGTTTGATTTTCCCGGCCATACGGAATATCTTGCTAAATCGTTCAATGTAAACCAGGTACTTATGCTGATGGTGTGCGACGATCTGCGTATTGGTACCGTCACCGGCCATCTGCCGTTGAGCGAGGTGGTGGAGAAGCTTACCATAAATATGATCCTGGATAAAATACGGATACTCGATGCTTCCTTAAAGCAGGATTTCTCTATCCGCAAACCTAAGATAGCGGTGCTGGGTGTTAACCCGCATGCCGGTGATGGTGGACTGTTGGGCAAGGAGGAGAATGAGATTATTATCCCGGCCATTAAGAAAGCACATAGTGAAGGCGTGCTGGCTCTTGGCCCTTTTGCCGCTGACGGGTTCTTCGGCTCTTCACAGTTTAAGAAGTTTGACGCGATTATTGCCATGTATCACGATCAGGGACTAATACCTTTTAAGACACTCGCTTTTGAAGGGGGCGTGAACTATACCGCCGGACTGCCAATAGTGAGGACCTCCCCCGCCCATGGTACCGCATACGATATCGCCGGAAAAGACAGCGCCTCCGAAGAGTCATTCCGGCAGGCACTATACCTCGCTTGTGATATTTATAAAAGCAGACTCGAGTATTTTGAAATCAATGAAGACCCCCTGAAATTCTATCTCAATACCCAGGAGCATGAAGATGATGATATCCCTGATGAGGAGGATAGTATTACACCAACCTACTAATGCCTTTATGTATAACCATCGATGATTACATCAGGATTCAATAGTACAATACACCAAATGGCACGTATCACTGCAGCTGAAGTGGCAGGGTGTGCTGATACAGACCGTGTTATCAATAACGTGCTTATCGACAGCAGAAACCTGGTGGATGCAGAAAAGGCCGTTTTTGTTGCTATCAAAGGACAAAATATTGACGGACACCTTTTTATTGAACGACTCGTTGATGCCGGTGTAAAGGCTTTTATCGTTGCTGATTTGCCGGAAGACCTTTCCTGTTACCCGTATTGCTGTTTCCTCCGTGTCGATGATACCATCGATGCGCTGCAGGCTTTGGCAGCATGGCATCGCAACAGGTTTTCTCCTGTTATGATAGGTATCACCGGCAGCAATGGTAAAACAATTGTCAAAGAGTGGCTCTTCAGGCTACTGAACAAAAGGTATGCTATCTGCCGAAGCCCGTTAAGCTACAACTCTCAGGTAGGGGTGCCCCTGTCGGTGTTTCAGCTTAATGCACGCCATGATATGGCTATTATGGAGGCCGGTATCTCACAACCCCATGAGATGATCCGCCTTGAAAATATAATTCAACCTACCATCGGGATTTTTACCGGAATAGGTGAAGCCCATGGAGAGAACTTCCGTGACAAAAGGGAAAAGACAGCCGAAAAACTCCAGCTCTTCACCAGGGTGGAAACACTCATTGCTCCCGGTGATGACGAAAAGTGCCTGTTGCAACTGAAACAGTTTTGTGAGGAGCACCAGATCAACCTTATCCATTGGGGTAGCCATAGTGATAGCACAATCCGGGTGGGTCATGTCATTACCAAACAATCAAAAACCACCATCAACCTCCTCTTTGAAGAGAGAGAATACGTCATTACCATCCCTTTTACGGATGAAGCTTCGGTAAAAAATGCTGTCTCCTGTGCGGGTTATATCATCGCCATTGAGAACAATTACGACCTCTCTGATTTTGAGTGCCTGGAGCCTGTCGATATGCGGCTGGAACAACTCTCAGGTATCCATGATATTTTTTTAATCAACGACAGTTATAACAATGATATTGAAGCGCTGCGGATCACGCTCGACCTGCTTAAAAACAATACCACCCGCCCCCGCCGTACGCTGATACTCTCCGATATCCTTCAGAGTGGGTTGCCGCCTGAAAAGCTATACCGGCAGGTGGCCCAACTGGTGAACCGGTATCCGGTCGACAGGTTTATCGGTATTGGGAAAAATATCGTCCACGTTAAACCATTGCTCAGTACAGAAGCACATTTCTTTCAAACTACCGATGATTTTATTAACTATTTCCCTTTTTCAAGATTGCGCAATGAGATCGTGTTACTCAAAGGTGCCCGGTATTTTAAGTTTGAGAAGATCAGGGATGCGTTGCAGAAACGTACCCACCAGACCAGGATGGAGATCAATCTCTCTGCATTGGTAGCCAACTTAAATTTTTACAGAAGTAAGCTGCAAAAGGGGACTAAAGTGATGGCGATGGTGAAAGCCTTCTCTTACGGCAGTGGCAGCTTCGAGATTGCCCAGGTGTTGCAGTACCATAAAGTAGATTATCTGGCTGTAGCGTATGCTGATGAAGGTGTTGAGTTACGAAAAGCAGGTATCGATATCCCTGTTATGGTGATGAATCCCGATGATGCTTCGTTTGGGATGATGATCAGAAACCGCCTGGAGCCGGAGATTTACAGCTTTGAGAGTCTGAAAAACTTTTTATCTGCCTTGCGGCGGGTGGGTTATAACCCTGCAGAGCCATGGCCTGTCCATATAAAAGTAGACACCGGGATGCACCGGCTCGGGTTCTATAAAGAGGATATGCAAGCGTTGATTCAACACATTGAGCAACACCCTGAGATACAAGTGAGGTCGGTATTCTCTCACCTGGCAGCCAGCGATAACCCGGCAGAACAGGCTTTTACTGCCATGCAGATATCGCAGTTTCTGGGGATACGGATGCAGGTGACCGAGGCACTGAACCATAAACCACTGTTCCATATGGTAAACTCTGCCGGTATTATTAATTACCCTGATGCCCATTTTGATATGGTGCGCCTTGGGATAGGGTTATATGGTATTGGACATGATGCCGTATCATCAAAATCGCTCTCACCGGTGAGTACCCTGAAATCAGTAGTGTCGCAGGTGAAAAGTGTTATGACGGGGGAGAGTGTTGGGTATAACCGTTCGTTTATTGCAACGAAACCCACAACCATCGCTATCGTCGCTATCGGTTATGCCGATGGTTACAGCAGGTCACTCGGTAACGGAAGCAGTGCAGTGACGGTTAAAGGATATTGCGCTCCTGTGATCGGTGATGTGTGTATGGATATGATCATGGTTGATGTGTCGGAAATAAAAGAGGTGAAGGCCGGTGATGAAGTGATTATCTTTCACGATTATCATTCGATCATAACATTAGCCGAAGCGATGAATACCATCCCTTATGAGGTGATCACCGGGATATCATCACGTGTGAAAAGAGTGTATCTCTCTGAATAACAGCATGATTTACAAACAAGACCGAAAATAATCCACACAAAAGCTCTTTAGGTAAAACCAAGTACTCAATCAAGCTGAAATCATTCCATCAACCATATCCTCGGGTGAACCCCGGTAAGCCGGGGTGATATCTTTGTAACGAAAAGGCTGCATGTTTCACCGGAACCCCGGCCAGCCGGGGTGACATTATGTTTCTTTCCTTCGTGGCATAAAAAACGCGCTTCTTTGCCATAAAGGCACTAAGACAAAAAGTATGCACAATGTAATGTTACAATCTGAACAAATTATTCATTAATAATCTTTTTTGCTTCTAAACTTTTTCCCTGCACAGTCGTCAAACATGATGTCCGGCAATAAAATATTTTGTGCACATAAAAGATTTTTTTTATGAAGAGTTTAATACTCGTTATTAGTTTATTCTTCTTTTCGTTTTTTCAGGCCCATGCTGCAGATTTTTTTTGGGTAGGCGGGTCAGGCGATTGGACAGATATAAACCATTGGGCCACTACCTCGGGAGGGGTGGTAAAACATATCACCGTGCCCTCACCCTCAGACAATGTGATATTCGATGCCAGCTCCTTTTCTTCAACCGGACAAACCGTTGTTATTAATGCTTTTATTGCCACGTGTAAAGATTTTATTATACAGAATAACATTGCCAATAAGCCTGTGTTTACCGGAAATAATACCTTGCAAGTATTCGGGTCTATGCAACTCAGTGATGAAGTCGACTGGTTATATTCCGGAAAAGTATATTTTGAAGCAACAACAGCAGGACATACCATTACTACAAATTCAGTACGCTACAGAAACGATGTCTATTTTGAAGGCATTGGAGGAGCATGGTTGTTGATGGACTCTCTCTTTGTCAATAACAACATCTACCTTTTGCACGGTTCTTTGCATACAAATGGCAACTATATTAAATGTCGCTATTTTTACGCCACGGCAACAAACCAACGTACGTTGAACCTGTCAACGTCATTGTTAGAGTTGCGGTCATGGAATATCGCTACCCAAAACCTTACGATCTCTGCCGGCCAAGCGAGGTTTCTCTTTAAGGAGGGCGGGAGCTTCACTACCACCGGGTCGCAGCATGTTATCTATAACGATGTTCATTTCCAGGGAGATATCACTTCAGTGTTGTCGAATGCCAATGCTACTTTTAATACAGTACGGTTTGACACCAGTGGAGACATTAGCGGAGTTAACAATTTTGATTCGTTAATCCTCTCAACGGGATCAGCATATGAATTCTTTTCTGCCACCTCTGCTATCTCCACCGCATTGATGGCTAATGCAAACTGCAACGCATGGATCGTCATTAAAGGCTCATGGAATATAACGATGCCTGCCTCGGCGTTATTTTCTGTGAATGGGGCACATATCGAAGGGGTTACGGCAACCGGAGGCAATACTTTTGTTGCTACCGAATCGTATGATCATGGTAACAACACCGGTTTGCAGATCATCGCACCATTACCACAAAACTTATATTGGGTCGGAGGCAAAGGTTATTGGAACGATCCCGCGCACTGGTCATACAGTTCAGGCGGCACCGGGGGAGCTTGTATCCCTACTCCTGTTGATGATGTGGTCTTCGACCAGAATTCATTCTCCGTTTCTGATACCTTGTTCATCAATGATGAAGCATATTGCCACGATATGCTGTGGACAAACCTCAATGATACCGTAATCTTCTTAAAAACCGATGCGCTGAATATTTATGGGTCGATTACCCTTCACAATATGATAACATGGGATGGCGCATACACATCAACATATTTCCTTTCCGACACCCCGGGCGAAACGATCACGACCGATGGCGTGGTCTTGGAAGGGCCTTTTATCTTCGACGGTGATGCCAGCTGGTATCTTCAGGATGATTTTTATCTCGACTCTAATGTGATCCACCATAAAAAAGGGGATATCTATACCAATGGTAATGACGTTACTTGTTATAACTACGTCTCAGATTATACTACCAATCGTGCCCTTATCCTCAGCAGCTCTGTGATAACTATAGAGACTGCCGGGATGACCGGATGGAGACTCAACGGAAATAACTTTTCCTTTAGTGCTGGCACCTCTACCATCCGGTTTATTAACCCTGATGTTACTATGCACAATACTTCCACAAGTGGATTTACCTTTAACATTGTTGTCTTTGAAAGTGATGAAGGTACCGCTGAATTGATTAATGATTATAATATCTTTAATCACCTTACTTTTGCTTCCAACGGATTTATCGACGGCAACAACACAATAGGGGTGCTTACCTTCTCTAAAGGGAAAGCGTATGAACTGGTAAATAATGTGAACCAGGTAGTGTTACAGGATTTTGTTGCTTTAGGCGATTGCGACGGACATATTATGATCACCTCCAATGATCCGGACTACAACACTACCATCACCAAGAATGGCGGGGCAATCAATTGTAACTATTTGATTTTAAGAAATATTACCGCAGGAGGTACCGCTTTGTTTACCGCTACTAACTCTGTAGACCTTGGAAATAATTACAACTGGAACATCATATCTCCGGCAGGGGAACACCGGTATTGGGTAGGAGGTACCGGTAACTGGTCAGATATCAGCCATTGGTCATACACTTCAGGGGGTGCCGGAGGGGCTTGTGTGCCTTCGCCATTGGATACTGTGCATTTTGATGGCAACTCCTTCCTGAAAACAGGGGATACCGTGCTTATCGATTTATCGAATGCTACGTGTAATACCATGTTATGGTACGATACCCTGCAACAGGCTGAGCTCCACGGTAGTGGCCTGAACGACTTACGGATATGGGGCTCCCTGCAGTTCGATACCGCTATGACCAACTGCTTCCTGGGAGATGTGTATTTTGAAGCCAATCAAACCGGTAACACGATTTTGTCGGCAGGTAACAGGTTCCTGCATGATGTTTTTTTCCAGGGGAAAGGCGGTGAATGGACTTTTTTGGATTCCCTGTATGTTTTTGGAGCATTCTATTTTCATTATGGCAGTATCGTTGCCGGCCATGTGAAAATGGAAGCCGGTACTTTCGTTGCTGTGAAGATACGACAACGCTCTTTTGATATGCAGTATGCAGAGTTTGTCATCCACGGCAGCGGCAGGCCATGGATGGTGTTTCACGATACGTTGACAATGCTTACCTACGGCTCACACCTTGTCTTTACATCACCTTCGGTGATAAATGAGAAGTTTGACTCCTGCTCCTATGCCGTGAATGTTGATTTTTATGATATGA
>JAVVFR010000084.1:0-6928 GCA_032250595.1 Bacteroidales bacterium
AGGCTCCCAAAAACCTGTTTTCCCCAAACAAAAACAAACATTCACATTAATTGCTTAGAATATGCTTTACTTTATTGGCTATGGTTTTGTTGTCCGCTCTTCCCTGAGTGCGTTCGATGACAACAGCGATGACCTTTCCCATGTCGCGCAATGAACCCGCACCGGTTTCCTTGATGACTTCAGCGATAATGTTATCAATTTCTTTCTCATCCATAGCCTCAGGAAGATATTTTTTGATAACAGAAGCCTGATACTCTTCTGATTTAGCCAGCTCTGAACGTCCGTTATCATAAAATACTTTCGCCGACTCTTCACGCTGTTTAACCAGTTTTTTCAACAGTTGTATCTCCTGTTCTTGCGTGATACCGGCATCTGGTTTTCCTTTCTCGGTTTTTAACAATAGCAACGCCGATTTAATAGCCCTGAGTGCCTCCAGTTTCTTGCTATCTCTGGCAAGCATAGCATTTTTTATATCGCTGTTAATAGTATCTGTTAAGCTCATAATCAGTCAGGGTTCTGTTAATCAACATTATCATGCAGGAATGAATTGCCATGCAGGTCTGTTTCTTCATCGTCACCACCCAGAGAGAATCTTGATATTTCAGATTCGCTGGATGGGGTTGCATCGGTGAGTACGATATTTTTTCTTAAGTAAGCAGGGCATTTCTCTATCTCAGACAATCCATGGTTACTGTTGAGTTTGTCACTCAACTCTCTTAGCTTTTGCGTCCGTTCCTGATGTTTCTGGTCTTGTTTGGTATCATGAACAGTCTCTGGTTTTTTTCTCTTTTCAGTAATGGGATTATCGCCTGATATTGGATGAACGGTTATTTCTACTTCATCGTCATTCTCAGATGAACTGTTTTTATTATCATCATTTGAGGGAGGAGAGATAATTTCGATCCCGTAAGGGTTATCTTTTACATTCACAGGCTTAGTGATTGTGTCTTTCTCCGGGTTGAAATGCATCGTTTCCATATAAGAAGTGACCGGATCTGAATTTTTCACGGTATTATCCAAATGGGTAAGGGATTTTTTTTGGCTTGATGTTTTTGTCAAAGTCTCTTTATCGGTAGCATTGAATCCGGTAGCAATAATTGTAATAGCGATAGCATCACCAAGTTCCTCATCAATACCATTGCCCCAGATTATCTCAGCAGAGTTTCCGGCTTCGTTTTGAATATAGTCGGTAATCTCCGTAATTTCATCCATGAGTATCTCCTTTGTTCCGGAAACGATATACAGCAAAACATTTTTTGCGCCTGTGATATCGTTATCGTTGAGCAGGGGAGAGGTAAGGGCTTCAGCGACGGCCTGTTTTGCACGATCTTCTCCTTCAGCTTTTCCTGATCCCATAATGGCTACACCACTCTCCTTCATCACAGTTTTTACGTCTCTGAAATCAACATTGATAATTCCGGGAACAGTTATTATCTCAGCTATTCCTTTGGCGGCGGTGGTGAGGATATTGTCGGCTTTAGCAAAAGCTTCGCTGAAAGCCAGGTTTCCGAATAGTTGTCTTAATTTATCATTCTGGATGATCAGCAATGTATCTACATGTTGTCTGAGTTCATCGATACCATCGATAGCCTGCAGCTTTCTGATACGGCCTTCGAATGTGAAAGGCATAGTGACGATCCCCACGGTGAGGATATCCATTTGGCGGGCCAGCTCTGCGATAATCGGTGCTCCGCCGGTGCCGGTGCCTCCCCCCATCCCTGCTGTGATGAATAACATCTTGGTTCTCTTTGCCAGGATGTCTCGGATATCATCAATGTTTTCGATAGCGGCATTTTTGCCTACTTCTGGTTGCGACCCTGCACCCTCACCCTCGGTAAGGGTAGATCCCAACTGTATCTTTACCGGTACCGGGCTCATCTCTAATGCTTGCGAATCAGTGTTGCATACTATAAAATCAACACCCCTGATACCCTGTCGGTACATGTGGTTCACAGCATTGCTTCCGCCACCTCCTACACCTATTACTTTGATTATAGAAGACTGGTCTTTGGGTTGGTCAAAATGCAGAATATCAGACATAGAAAGTTTTTTTTAAAATTAATATTGTTAACTGTTTGATGTAATCTTTTCTTAATAATTTATCAACATATTTTTGCAAGAAACTGTTGATATGTTAGCTATTTCACACCATCTTCTTCAAACAATAGTGATATTTTTTCGAACAGTTTGGTTTTTTTAGGCTTAGATCTTCCCTGGACATTGTTTTTTCGTTGCTGCTTCTCAGATTTTTTAATCCCTTGTATCACCAGCCCTACGCCGGTAGCGTAAATTGGACTGCATAACTCTTCGGTTACGGTGTTCGCAAAATGCTCATTGGGATAACCGATGCGTGTGTCTTTTCCTGTTAAAAACTCGGTGAGCTGTGCAATATGTTTCAACTGCGACCCTCCTCCGGTTAACACTATTCCGGCAATGAGCTTCTTGTCGAATCCCGAATTTTTGATCTCATAGTAGGCTTGCCCAATGATCTCTTCCATGCGTGCCTCAATAATACTTGCAAGGTTTTTTAAAGTGATCTCCTTTGGCGCTCTGCCTCTTAACCCGGGGATTGATACAATATCTTCCTCCCTGTTTTCTCTTGAAAGGGCAGAGCCAAAACGTATCTTTAACGCTTCAGCCTGGTTCTTAATGATGGAACATCCCTGCTTGATGTCTTCAGTAACAATATTGCCGCCAAGCGGAATAACTGCCGTGTGCCTGATGATGCCATCCTGGAAGATAGCCAGATCGGTGGTGCCTCCCCCTATGTCAATCAACGCTACTCCTGCCTCTTTCTCCTCGTCACTCAATACCGCATCCGCCGAAGCTATGGGCTCCAATACCAAATCCTCTACCGTGATATTGGTCTTGTTTACACACCGATGAATGTTCTTTGCTGCTGCTATCTGGCCTGCAATGATGTGAAAATTGGCCTCCAGATGAATGCCCGACATGCCAATGGGCTCCCGGATGCCCGGCTCATCATCAACAATATATTCCTGCGGTATCACATCGATGATCTCTTCTCCGGGTTGCATCACCAGCTTGTACATGTTGTCTATCAATATATCTATGTCTCTCTGGCTTATCTCGTCCTCTAAAGAGTTTCGCATGATACTGCCACGATGCTGTAAACTCTTAATGTGTTGCCCGGCAATGCCTACATAAATATTGTTGATCTCTACATTTGATGTCCTCTCTGCCTCATCAATCGCTAGTTGTATCGATTCAACAGTCTTTTCAATGTTTGAGACAATCCCTCTGTTTACTCCTATCGAATCAGCTTTCCCATATCCTAATATCTCAATCTTTCCATATTTGTTCTGTTTGCCAACGATAGCTGCGATTTTTGTGGTGCCGATATCTAATCCGGCAATGATTCCATTATTTTCCATATGTTATTTTTTTTTAGTGCATACCACTTGATTACTAAATTTTACGTTTATACTATTATATTTTTTCCATCCTGTTATCACGGATCCTTTTTCATAGAAAGCAATTATTTTTTTGAATTTATATGCTATACTGTCGCTGTTGCCAAAAACAATCACATGATCATCAATAGCAGGGATCATTTCGAAATCCTTATCGTTATTCAGGTAAATCTGGGAAATTAGTTCGTGTAACAGTGAATCTTTTTGAATGAAATCTGCCAGGTTGAATAACGATGTAAGCATGGATTCCTTGAGTAAAGAGTCAGTCTTGATATTTTTATTGATGATACTGCTGAGCGGTTCCCTGAAGTTGCCGTTGGCAATCATGATCTTGTCTTTGTAAGGGGTATGGCCCGGCATGATATAACCATCTTTACAGATGTAATAATCTTCATTATTTTGGTTATATACTTTTACCAAAGGTTGACGCTGCTTCACTCTTACCTTCAATATGCCTTCTATCGTCACAAAGACATCGGCAATGGCAATGTATGGATTGGCAACCAGGTGTTTCTTGATATCGGTAATTTCAATCGACCTCAATGGCGCTCCTTCAGGCTTATATGATGCAGCGATGAGGTATCCCATAATATCGTTTTCATTCAAGAAATTTGTGCCGGTATTATCCACGATTTCAATATCAACCCCTTTGCATATGCTTTGGTTATGCTTCGACAGGCTGATGATCAGTAAAATAATTACTGTCAGCACCACCAGTGGCCAAATAAATTTTTTACCATATGTAAGCTTCAGCTTCACCATTCTTTCACAATGTTTTCAATAGGTTCAACGATGCGATCGATATCGCCTGCTCCAAGAGTGATAAGCAATTCAGGCCTGGTATTTTTGATATATGCCGGCACTTCATCTCTGGTCATCAAACGTTTATTTTTGTTTTCAATCTTTTGATACAGCCATTCAGCAGTGATTCCATCAATAGGCTCTTCACGGGCAGGATATATATCGAGTAGTATTATATTGTTCGGTTTTTCGAGACTGCGCGCAAACTCATCAGCAAAGTCGCGTGTGCGGCTAAAGAGATGAGGCTGGAAGACACCGGTGATCTTTTTATCCGGCCAGATTCTCCTTACTGCATCAATGCATGCATTAAGCTCCTCAGGATGATGGGCATAATCATCGATATACACTATGTTTTCTTTGTTCACCCTGATGTCGAATCTGCGCTTTACCCCTGTGTAATTAGCGAGTGCCGCGCGAATGCCCTCCAATGGAACACCCGCCAGGTATGCTACGGCTGCAGCAGCTACTGCGTTCTCAATATTGTGGTATCCGGGAATGCCCATCGTTACCCCTTGAAGGTGGTTCCCTTGCAAGTGTAAATCGAAAGTGGCTGTAACACCCGTCTCCTCAATAGAAGAGGCATAATAGCAGGATTCTTCTTTTGCACTGTATTCCTCTATACTTATTAACCCCTTGCCGATATCCAGCCCTTTTTTGACGATAGCCCGCCCGCCAGGCTTCATCTGGCTGAGGAATAGCGCAAAGGCTTTCTCCAGATTCCGGTAGCTCTTGTAAATGTCAAGATGATCAGGGTCAACAGATGTAATGACGGCAAACCATGGATGTAATGTTAAAAACGACCTGTCGAATTCATCTGCCTCTACTACAATATATTCACTCCCGGGGGTGAAGAGGAAATTAGAGTTGAGGTTTTTTGAGACTCCTCCAATGAAAGCATTGACGTTTATTTTGTTTTGATGCATGATATGGGCAATAAGCGACGTGGTGCTTGTTTTCCCATGAGTGCCTGCTACGGCAATGGTTTTTTGATTGCCTGTAATTAACCCCAGCACTTTCGATCTTTTGTATAGGGGAAATCCGGTGTTTTTTACAAAAATATACTCTTTCAGAGAATCCGGAATAGCCGGTGTATATACTATCAGATCAGTGTCTTTTGGGATGAGTGATGGCGTATCGGTGTAATGTATGTGCGCTCCTTCTTCACATAGCTCCTTTGTCAGGGGGGTTTCTGTAAGGTCGTAACCATGCACTTCCTTTCCTGAACGAAGGAAATAACGAGCAATGGCACTCATCCCGATGCCTCCTATACCCAGAAAATAAACCTTTTTTATATGTTCAAACTTTATCTTCATACTGTTTTTGTAAGGTTTGCTATTTCATGTGCAATGCTCATATCCGCATTATCTTTAGCGTTTTTCAGTGCATTTTTATGCATTGTTGTCAGCAGATGCTTATCGTTAATCATATTCACGATAGTGGGGATCAGTTGATTGTTTATTTCACTATCTCTTATCACGATGGCAGCCCCAATATCTCTCATTGTTTCAGCATTTTTGGTTTGGTGGTCATCAGCCGCAAACGGGAACGGGACATAGATTGCAGGGATACCGGTGGCGGTGGCTTCAGCAATGGCAATAGCGCCCGCACGCGACACTATCAGATCGGCAGCTGCATAGGCTAAGTCCATCCGGTGGATAAAAGGATGGATACTCACTGCCTTGTTGTCTGTTTTAGAATTCCATTCTTTGATCTCTTCTGAGAGATGTTGGCCTGTTTGCCATATCAACTGCAACCCCTCACGTGTTAGCTCATGTACTTTCGACAGCAGCAGCTTGTTTATTGATAGTGCTCCCTGGCTGCCTCCTATCACAAGTATGGTCTTTCGTTCGGTATGAAGACCAAAGTATGCCATCGCCTCTTCTCGCTTGCCGATGATATCAATAACATTTTTTCGTACCGGATTGCCGGTAACGACAATTTTTTTCCCGGGGAAGAATTGCTCCATCCCATCATTGGCTACACAGATCAGAGCAGCATTTTTTGCTAACCAACGGTTGGTTTTTCCCGGGAAAGCGTTCTGCTCCTGGATGACTGTTTTTATCCTCATCATAGCGGCAGTGAAGAGTGCAGGAGCTGAGGCATAACCACCGACACCCACTACTACAGAAGGTTGAAAAGCTTTTAATATGGTTCGTGCTTTTATGATGCTTACAAGAAGCTTAAAAGGGAGCAAGAGGTTTTTCAGGGAATATCTGCCTTCCATGCCGGAGATAGGAAGTGCAACAATGTTGTAACCCGCCTCCGGCACCCGCTCCATCTCCATCTTCCCTTTGGCACCAATGAAGAGTATCCTGATATCAGGGTCGATGGCCTTGAGCGCATGGGCAATAGAAAGGGCCGGGAATATATGGCCGCCGGTGCCCCCACCGGTGATCACAATCCCTGTATGTTGATATCGCTTACTCATCACTGTTTTCCGGCTTTTGTTTGTCAATCTCTTTGCTTACACTTAATATGATCCCTATCGATAATGAGGTGAACCACATAGAGGTGCCACCCATACTTACCATAGGAAGTGGCTGGCCGGTAACCGGCATCAGGTTTACGGCTACCGCCATATTTACCATGGCCTGAAATACCAGCATGAACGATAATCCCAACGCAAGGAATGCCCCGAATGTACCGGGGCTCTTGCCGGCAATCCTGATGCTGCGGTATAGTAAGATTAGATA
>JAVVFR010000085.1:0-6869 GCA_032250595.1 Bacteroidales bacterium
TCGTTGAGCTTTTTACATACCGCTGCACATGGCTCACCGCATGTTTTTTGTTGTTTTTTTTGTATCGTCTCTTCATTGAACTGTTTCAGGTAATGGTTAACAATAAACTTATTATGTATCTCTTCCCGCTCTTTACGTGACATAAATATGGTTTTGTAATTAAAAGCGATGATACGCTCTTCGAGTGTGGCGAAGTTAACACCAAAAGTGCCTCCGGTATCGAATTTCGGATCGAAACGATATTTGGTAGTGGCTTCAAAATCTTTTGCAGCAAGTCGTTTTTTGTATTTATCCTGAAACCATTCATCAGCCACGTTGCGATCCCGGAAGTCTTCATCGATATGAGTGCCACCGTAGATAATGCCTATAATACCATGTTCCTGCAGAAGCTTGCTGCCAAACCCGCCTCTGCCAGCCCAGGTGTCTACGTAAGTAATCTTTCCGTTCCGTATTGGAGAAGAAACGATACCTCCGAAATCGGTATACATCGATGCCGGTCCGGTAGCCAAGATGCGGGGATCATGCTCGTACCTCGTACCATAATGCTCTAAGGCTGTATCCATTACCGAATAAACCCCTTGCCGACCCTTGCTCCATACCTCCCGCCGCCTCACGGGAAGGAAGTCTATCTCTATGTCTTCTCCATGATCACGATTCAAATAAAGGATGGAAGGAACATATGCCTTGCCTACAATACTGAACATATTGATACCTAAATTGTCGAATACCAATCCGGCACCTCCCATCGAAGAGATGTAAAACCCATGCCAGCATGGTGAGATCCCGGTGAAAATCAAACGGTTTGATCCGGGAAATATCGACCCCGCCAGTAATCCTACGCCTACATTTAAACTGTTGTGCTTGTAGGCTAAATGGATACCTAAGTCTACAGGGCCAAAAAAATCACCGGTGTTGTAACGCGTTATCTTGCTGTAGCCATTCGATACATCTATCATTAACACCTTTTGAGAAGGAACTGCCGGACGTTTCATAGGGTTTTATCTTTATGGTATACAAATATAACAGTATTTGGGTGCAGAACCAACCATATGGATAAATAGTGGAAACTGAGGTTGTTATTCTGTCCTGTCAAGTATACAAAACCTTCTTGAAACACTATTTCCTTTGTCATCTGTTAGTGTGAGCCGGTGCCATCCCGGTGCGGGCATAACCCCTTTTTTATGAGACTTTTTTGTTGTACCAATGAATTGTTCATCAATATACCAGAAGATCTTAGCATGGGGATCATTATGAGCAACTTCAAATATCACGTTCGATCTACGGCCACCAAAATCGATAGGGATAAAAATCTCACTAAGGTTTCCGGGATAAATAATCTCCATGACATTTTGCTGTGTGGGTTTGCAATTGGGATGCCATGGTGGTAGAGATTTGTAGAAAGGGTTTCCGGCTTTGAAGTAGTGTTCTACGACGGGAGGGAGGACAAACCAGGGCTTGTGGGTCATATCCAGGCTGTTAACACAGTCGTTATTAACCCGGTAGGTACCGGATTTGTCGAGATGTACCAGCCTGTGATAGGGGCAGGGAGGGATGGAATGGTTGACAAGCGGTACAAGGATAGTGTCGATATGTTCACAGATATCGGTAGCGGGATAACCGCTATACCGGCACACCGGCATAGCAACCATATCATCGTAGGGAACATCGAACCACCGGGTACTGTTCAGACGGCTAAAGATATCGAACAGCAAGGGTGCTGCAGCGCTGATACCTGTGAGACTTGGCCTTCCTTCACCGTTGGCATTGCCGGCCCATACCCCTACCACATAGTTTGGGTTCACACCGATAGCCCACGCATCACGATTGCCATAGCTGGTGCCTGTCTTCCATGCCACAGGAACCATTGAGGAGAAGTATTGCCAGTTCGATTCCTCATCAGGCCTTACTACCTCTATCATGGCTTTGAAAGTAAGATATATCGATGCAGCATGGAGATGTGGCGGTGAAACCTGCCATGATGGAGAGGAGTACTCCGGTAAGGTTTCTTGTAAAACAACAGGAGGGTGAAAGTCGTTGGGATCATACCTGCTGTTGTTTTCGGTGAAGTGCAACAAGCTTCTGCCCAAAGAGCCATAGAGGCCACAAAGGTCCCAAAGGTTGCCTTCCGCTCCTCCCAGAATGATGCTCAGACCGTAATGAGAGGCTGGTTTGTTGAGGGTGGTGATGCCCATCTGCGTGAGCTTATCGGAGAATTTGGCAATACCGTACTGTCTGAGCATCCTGATGGTTGGTACGTTGAGCGACCTCGCTAAAGCCTTTGATGCGGGCACTGCACCGGAGTAACTTTTGTGATAGTTCATCGGTCTGAAACTGCCGTATTGCGTGGGGATATCTTTTACCAGGGTATTGGGAAAGAGAAGGCCGTCGTCAAGCATCATAGCATAAAGCAAGGGTTTCATGATGCTGCCTGTACTACGTGGCGCAGCAATAATGTCTACTGCCTGCTGATGGCTCTTGCCGGTGCCGGGAGCATTGCCTATGTAAGCCTTAACAGCTCCCGTGCGGGTATCTAAAATAAGTACTGCCAGGTTATGGATGCCTGTGCCGGACAACTTGGCATGATGCCTGCCGGCAATAGCTGTGACCTGTTGCTGTAAGCTGTAATTGATAGTGGTATGGGCTATCGTACTACCATGACCCTCCCTGACAAGACGTTGCAGCAGGTGAGGTGCCATATCAGGAAGAGGTAACGGCCTCTCCGGGGGTGGCTCGGCTTTTGCAAGCATGCATGTCTCATCATTGATGATGCCTTGATCGTGAAGTATATCAAGCAACCGGTTTCTTTTCCTCATAAGCCTGCCGGTGTTCCTGCCCGGATAGATCAGGGCAGGGTTGTTGGGTAACACAGCTAATGTGGCAGCCTCAGCCCATGATAGTTGATGGGGATGCTTGCCATAGTATCGCCATGAAGCAGCACCGATACCTACCACATTACTCCCGAAAGGCGCATGTGCCGAATAATAGGTAAGGATCTCTTCTTTTGTGTATGTTAATGATAAACGCATCGCTAATACCATCTCCGTGACCTTCTGGAGTATGGTACGTGGAGGGTTTTTTCTCGACATTCGTATCACCTGCATAGTGATGGTGCTGCCACCACGAACAATACGGCCTGCTTTTATATTCTCCCAAAAAGCCTTCAGGATCGAAGGGATATGCACACCGTGGTGGCTGAAGAAATTCCGGTCTTCATAAGTGATCAGCGATATTACATATTTTCCTGGCAAGGAGTCGGGCATAGGAAAACGCCATTGTTCATCATCTGCAATGCGCGCACTTAATAGCTTTCCCTGTTCATCAAGGAGCACCGTTGAGTGATCATTAGGAAACAATGGCTGCGGCAAAGAGTACCAAAACCATATCCACAGCATCAACAACGCAATAAGAAGCTTATGACGCTTCCTGAAATAACGGCAGGTAGAAATATTAGGCATCCACCGGAAATATTTGAAAATATATTGCATAAGGCTTCAGCCTGAAGTAGATTAATTGGGCAGGCTGTTTTTAAAGTCCTGATAACGTACCTCATAATACTCCCCGACTTTGGAACCATACGTTTCCCATGCTTCGTTGATCTTTTCTATACGGTCTTCAGGAGAAGGGTGTGTAGAGAGGAATATCGGGAATATGGACATGTTTTCCAATTTGTTGAAGAAGTCTGCCAGGCCCAGCGGGTGGTAAGTAGTGCTACTCAGGTATTTTACGGCATACGCATCAGCTTCGTACTCATCTTTTCTGCTGAAAGCAAGTGATGCGAGCCCACCGGCAAGGTCTGCAGCTAGTTGTTCAAGCGCAGAAGGGTCCTCTCCCAAGACAATAGAGATAAGGATACTTAATCCATATGCCTTGGTGAGTTGATCGGTGGTGTGACGACGGGCACAATGCGCTATCTCATGAGCAGCTACACCGGCAAATTGAGCCTCGTTGTCCAACTCCTTGATCAATCCGGTATAGAAATAAATATGCCCACCGGGTGTGGCAAAAGCATTTATTGCCGCATCATCGTGTATGATCTTGGCCTCCCATGGGAATGTGTTGTCATAGGCTACTAAGTTGGTGTTTAATATGGCATCCACAACACGGTTTAGATGTGTATAGGCATCAGAGTACTGTGATTCATCCAGCAAGGGATAAGCAACAGGATCGCTTTCAATCTCCATAGCAATCTGATTCCCTAAGTTAATATCGTCCTGAATAGTGAATAAGTTAAAACTGTTGTCGCCGTCTTTCTCTTTTACACATGAAAACTGTAAAAGTAACAATGGAATACTCAACATTATTGCTAAATATGGTATTCGATTTCTTGTACTTTTCATAATCTTTATTTTGATATTAAACTGTAAAGATAATAATTTTTTAGCATGTTCTAACAACCAAACTAATTGAATAATTTTGAATTTCTTATGAAGTAAACAAAAGAAAGATTATTCATTGGTTAATCTATGCTTTTCTTCTCGCACGAATTAACAAAAAGCACATCCCCTAATTGGTCGTAACCCTCAAAAAGCGTCTCTTTTTTATGTTTTATCTGTTCACTGCGATAACCAATAAATGTGAGTGCTGCCAATGCAGAACGTTTGTTGATGATCTCTTTGATATTTGTATCCTCATTAATTTGAATGATCTCTATATTTTTGGGTGATATGGGTAGTCTCCCCGACTTAACCAGCTCCAGAAGTTTGGTTTTTGTTTCAATAAGTTTGTCTTTTTGACAAATCTCGAAGATGCTTATTTGTCCTTTACGCCAGTCGGGATGTCCATTGATGATGTAACTCAACAAGATCATCAGGTTTGCATTTTCGAAATCGATACTTTTGATCCATACATGTATTCCGTTCTTATATTTTATATCCCTTTTACTGGCAGCAAGGATGCATACATCATAATTGGCGGCGTGTACCAATGCAAAGTTATCAATGATCTGCGGTAATTCCTTAGGGTTATCTTTTTCATATTCGAAAAGGATCATATTATTCTCCATGCCTGTAATGCCCGGTAGCTGTACAATTTGTGCTACAGCACTTGTATATGAAGGTGAAATAAGCGTGTCTACATAGGCTTTGCTATCCTCTTCAGTATTGAATTCTATTAACTCTTTCAATACTGTATCACTGTATTGTTTTGTGTCACGCGACAGATATCCTTCAATCAATTGAATGAAAGTGCCAAAACCGTATTTGTGGGAGATCCATTTGGTAAGTTTAAAAGCTTTTGTGGTTTTTAAACTCTCTTTTGAGATACAGACAACCGAAGGACGCCATGTTGTGTCGTCTTCAATGAACTTGGATTTCTGTAAGTAGATATGAATCTTTCTGTTTATCTGAAACATGGTGCCCTGGAAGATTGTAACCAACCCTTTTCTGGTAGGATGTGCATTTGAGATAATCAGATAGATCAGTGCCATAAAAATAATAGCAAAGATTGCATAGATGGTATTGATTTTAAACATCAGCCATATACACATGAGAAATCCTATCAGTGAGAGATACCATTTTGATTTGAACGATGGCCTGTAAGAGGGATCAGCCGAGAAATGATAGAGGAAAGAGATCAGGCATAGTGAGCCATATGTTACCATGAAGAACATGGAGATGATCTCAGCTACAGCATTTACGTTACCGAGGGCAACAAAAAGAAATGCAATGATAATGGTTATCAATGAGGCATTGAAAGGTTCATTGGTGCCAGGAAGTCCTTTTGCAATAAACCTGTTGAATTTTTTCATTGGGAAAGAATTATCTACACCTAATGCTTGTAATGTTCGGGGTGCTACCATTACCGAACCAAGTGCAGAACTTATGGTAGAGGCTCCAAGACCTAGTGGAATAACGATGGCGCCAAAGAGAGCGACCTCTCCCATTATAAGTTGTATATTTGTAAGGTCTTCTGCTGAAGCACTGCTGTTCAGCTTCCAGGCAATGAAGATATAAAGGATCATACCTATGACTGTGGCGCTGATGGTGCCAAGCGGTATAGATTTGGCGGGTTTCTTGAGGTCGCCTGATAACCCTACACCTGCCGTCATGCCGGTAAAAGCCGGGAAAACAATAGCAAAGACCATAAAAAAGTCACCTTTGTTTCTAAATACCAACGGTGATGCTGCCTCTGGCGTGCCTTGTCCCAGGAAAAAAAATACTAAGGCTATGCCCAATATCGCTACAACAAAATAGAGGGCTTTAACACCCATGTTAGCTCCCTTCTTTAGGATGAGCCAGGCCAGTAAAGTCATCGCCGGTAAACTGATGACCTGCCGGGGAAGGATAGCACCAAAACGATCTGCCATCCATACAAAGAATCCTTCAAAAGCCTCTGTGAAAGCAATGACATAAAATGCTACACTGATAGCTTGCGATAAAAATAGTGCTATCCCTATGGTCGCTCCTATATTTAAACCGAATGACCTTGAAATGATAAAGTACTCACCACCTCCTTCTACTTTATGATTGGTGGCTATCTCTGAAAGAGCCAAAGCAGTTGGTATCGTGACCAAATGACCTACGATAATTATAAGGATCACCCCATAAAACCCTAATGTGCCGGTTGCATAACCAAAACGGAGAAAAAGAATGGCTCCTAAAATAGTGGAGATAGCTGTGAAAAATACCGGTGCAGTACTGAAACCTAGCTTTCCTTGGGGTTTGTTGTCAATCATAATCAGTTGATGTATTTTTCAGGCGATGAAGATACAAAAAGAGGTTGAAAAAAATGTAAGCGTATCTTTTTTTTTGTAAAATTGTGTGTAATATTTTTTTGTTTCAATCTTGTAATAATGAATCATTTTTTCTCTTTTTCCTTTTAAATTCATCACTGTCCGATAAAAATACAAAAAGATATTTAATATTTTATAA
>JAVVFR010000086.1:0-6783 GCA_032250595.1 Bacteroidales bacterium
CGTTTGACGATTATTACACTTTTCTGCAAAACGATGCATCCGGATTTATTATTGAAACAAATTTTTCTACTCCTCAGTTTTATACTGTTTCTACTGAGCAAGGCGACCATATCGCAATAAATGTATCCGGTTTTACAAAAGGGGTGTATATTGGTGCTCCGGATTTACCCACATTTAACAGGCTTATTGAAATACCTTTTGGTGCAGAAGCAGTTGTTGATGTGGAGATTCTGGAAGAACACGCTTTTACGCTGGACAAGTATGGCAAAAATATTCACTTAATGCCGGCGCAGCCATCAGCATCAAAGAGTGATACTGTTCCGCTGGTCTTTCAAAAAAACTACCAGGTATATAACGATACCGGATGGTATAGCCTTCCAATTGCACGATTAGAGGAATTAGGGATAATGCGCAACGTGTCACTGGGTCGGCTTGAAATATCACCTTTCCGTTATCATCCATCAACAGGAGCTGTTACATATATTAGCCGCGTAAAAATCCATGTACATTTTACAGGGAGCAAAGCAGAACAAGGAACCTATTTAAAGCAATCCACATTCACACCGGCTTATGACCCTTCTCTGTATACTATCAACCGGGAAGCATTTTCCGGACAGTACAGTGCTGTTTATCCTGAGAAATATATTATCCTGGCCGACCCTATGTTTCAACAAGTGCTGCAACCTTTCATAACCTGGAAACAAGAAAAAGGGTACCAGGTAATAGAGGTTTATAAAGGAGCAGCAGGGGTTGGCACTACAGCTTCATCAATGAAGGCATATATACAATCGATATATAATGCCGCAACACCAACTGATCCGGCACCGGTATATCTTCTCATCGTCGGGGATATTGCACAAATACCGGCATTTACCGGTACAACAGGAAACTATCCTACTGACCTCTATTATGTAGAGTTCACCGGAGATATTTTCCCGGAAATGCAGTATGGCCGTTTTTCCGCTACTTCTGTTGCAGAGCTGATACCACAGATCAACAAAACCATCGATTATGAACAGAGCCGTTTTCCGGATCTGTCATGGTTGGCCAATAGTCTGCTTGTTGCCGGACACGATGCTACACACAGCAGCACCTATGCCAACGGGCAGATGTATTATGCTGAATATGAATACTCTAACAGCTCAAACGGTATTAATCCAATCGTCTACCTCTATCCTACCTCCTCCTCATTTGATGCGCAAATCAGGCAAGACGCCAACAATGGTACCGGATTCATTAACTATTCAGCACATGGCTCTGCTACCGGATGGGACAACCCCTCCTACAACGTAACACATATCAACAATATGTCCAATGTTGATAAATATCCATTTGTTATCACCAATGCATGTAATACCGGCAATTTCAGTTATAATACCTGTTTTTCGGAAGCGTGGCTCAGGAAAACTGATGGCGGTGCAATAGGCCATATTGGTGCCACTACTTTGTCGAACTGGGATGAAGACTACTACTGGGCCGTAGGTGTAGGAGCTATCACGGCAACACCAAGCTATAACAATTCAGGGCATGGGTTTTACGATCTATGGTTTCATACACATGGTGAGCCTTTCTCTTCGTGGGCAAGAAGCCAATGCCAAATTATGTATGCCGGCAATATGGCAGTAACGCAAGCTGCTACGAATGTAACACTCTATTGGGAGATGTATCACCTGATGGGGGATCCCTCCCTAATGCCTCATTTTAATATTCCAACAAATCTTACAGCAACATATCCACAAGTTATCGTTTCCAATGTCCCGGTGTTCTCTTTACAAACAGAACCATATGCTTATGTGGCACTCTCAGCCCAAGGCATATTGCATGGGGCAGGATACGCTGATGCACTGGGAAATATTTCCTTATCGATAACACCATTTCCTTCAGCAGATACTGCGCTGCTTGTTATCACGGCACAAGGCAGGATACCAATTATTGATACGATCCCTGTTATCTTACCAACCGGTCCGTATCTGGTGCTGGAATCTTTTTTTATTGATGATGCTACAGGCGACAACGACAATAAAATAGACTATAATGAGCAGGTAACACTCGATGTTACCATTAAAAATTATACTTCATTCCCTGCATCAAATACAACAGCTACCCTTTTCCTGAATGACCCTTTTCTGATAGTCACCGACAGTACTGACCAATGGAGCAATATAGGCGCCAACACTGCGGTAACCAATATTGCATCATTTACTCTAACAGCAACAGGGCCGGTGCCGGATCAACATATTGTATCAGGGATAATAGAAATTACTAGTGGGACACAACAGTGGTTCTATCCGGTAAGTTTCACTATAGAAGCTCCCACTTTTGTGATGAAAGAGCTCCGTATTATCGATTCTACGGCCGGCAACGGAAATGGCACCATTGATCCCGGAGAGACAATAGCTATTGAGCTGCTGATAAAAAATGAAGGCTCTTCTCCGGCATCACAAATAACAATTGACCTTGCGGCCTTTAACTCTTTCTTCAGCATAACCAAATCACAAGATACCATAAATATTTTTGAACCGGGATTAACCTACACGGTTAAATTTACAGGAAGTGTTAGTGCCAATACTGCTGCCATTGGCTCTTTCATTAAATTATTGATCCACTTTTCAGCAACACCCTACCTTGATACCATTGAACGGTTTTTGATGATTGGTGACCTCGTAGAGGATTTTGAGAGCAATGGATTTTTTACCTTCCCATGGGTCAACGACACAAATCAACCCTGGATAATTACTACAGAGTCATATGAAGGGCAGTACGCAGCAAAGTCGGATTCGATAGCCCACAACACTGCAACCTCAATGGAGGTAACCATGCCAGTGCTGACAGCCGACACCATACGCTTCGCCTATAAGGTATCTTCAGAAGCCTATTTTGATTTTTTGAAATTCTTTATTGATAACAATATAAAAAAACAGTGGTCGGGAGAGATGACACAGTGGGAGCTGGCAGCTTTTCCTGTTGACACCGGCATGCGTACCTTTCGCTGGTCGTATGTGAAAGACTACTCAATGTCGGAAGGATCGGATTGTGCATGGATCGATTTTATTATTTTCCCACCATCCTCTATCTTCTCTTCTGTAGAAAATATTATTGCCACACCGGATATCACTGTCTTCCCGAATCCGGCTGAAGATGCTGTTAACATTCGCTTTAATAATAACATCACCGGCAATTATTCGCTCTATCTGCTGAATTCTTCAGGAAAAATTATCAGCAAACACCAATATACAAACGCTAACCACGTTATAACACTTCCTGTGGTATCATTGTCACCGGGCATCTATTTTATAATGATCCAAATGACAGGTTTTAAACCGGTAACGCATAAAATAATTAAATTTTAACAAATTAAACGCCCTTCCAATAAAACAGTCTTATTTTAGCATACATAAATGAAAAAAGAAATAATATACGGGGCTAAAACACATTTAATATGAAAAAGATACTTACGGCAATAATCATTTTTTGTTTTACCATAACGTCATACAGTCAGGTAGCAATATCAGGAAGTAATGATGGAGCTATGAAAATAAGGCTGCTTTATTCTGATATTATAACGAGCGAGCTAAATTTCAGTTTTGATTCATTCACTTTAGAAAAGGTTAAAACCGGTGAAGGTTTTGGTGATGTGCTTGGATTAGAGGGAGCAGCGCGATTGTTGAAAGCAGCAGCACCGGAGCTTTTACGATCATCGGCATCTGTTGTTATTCCGGATGACGCTATGATGGAGGTTGCCGTCACTACTTCTTCATACAAGGATTTTTATAATATAGATATCGTACCTTCAAAGGGCAACCTTACCAGAGATATCGATCCCTCAACGGTACCGTATAAAAAAGGTCCTGTATATCAACATGATGCTTTTTACCCTGGCACGGTGGCTGAACTACAAACCCCTTATATCGTGCGAGACCTCCGTGGACAAACAGTTACTGTCTTCCCTTTTCAATATAATCCTGTGACAAAAACTTTACGTGTATATTATGATATCACAGTAAGAATAACAAAAACCGGTACCGGTGGAGAGAATATCTTTGAACGACCACGACAGGAGGTCGCTGCGGTATCAGAGTATCATAAAATCTATGCGCGTCACTTCATCAATTATCAATATACAAATATTAACTATACCCCTTTAGGGGAAGACGGGAGAATGCTTGTCATCACTTATCCTGCTTACGCGAGTGCCATGTTACCTTTTGTAGAATGGAAAAATCAATCAGGGATTCCTTGTGAAATGGTTACCCTCTACACAACAGGTACTACGGCATCAGCTATCCAGTCATATGTAACAAATTATTACAACACCGAAGGGTTAACTTACTTGTTGTTGGTTGGCGATGCCCAACATGTACCTACAAAAACCACCAGTAATGGACACTCTGATAATGCCTATGCCTATATTGTTGGAAACGACCACTATCCTGAATTTTTTGTTGGCAGATTTTCTGCAGAAAACACCACGCATGTAGCAACCATGGTAAACCGTACTTTAAACTATGAAAAGAACCCTGACCTGACGCCCAACTGGTTAACCACCGTATTAGGCATTGCCTCAGATGAAGGTCCCGGCGATGATAATGAATACGACTATGAACACATCAGGATTATGCAGAATAAGATGATGAACTACACTTACACCTCAAACCCGGAATTTTTCGAAGGAAGCCAGGGGGGTAATGATGCTCCGGGTGACCCATCTTCAGCCATGGTGCAAACTGCTATTAATAATGGCAGCGGAGCTATTTTGTATACAGGCCATGGAAGCACTACATCCTGGGGAACTTCTTATTTCAATACAACTAATATAAATTCACTTACCAATACCAATCAGCTTCCATTCATATGGTCGGTGGCATGTGTTAATGGAAATTTTGTTAACAACACCTGTTTTGCTGAGATCTGGCTCCGGGCTGAACATAATAACGAACCCACAGGCGCTATTGCAACATTGATGTCTACCATAAACCAAAGCTGGGACCCCCCGATGGACGGGCAGGATGAGATGGTTGATATCCTGGTTGAGAGCTATTCCAACAACATCAAACGCACCTTTGCCGGATTGTCGATGAATGGATGTATGAAGATGAATGACACCTATGGCTCTGCAGGGGATGAGATCACTGACACATGGGTGGTTTTTGGCGACCCTTCACTGGCAGTGCGAACAGATACACCCCGCGTTATCATGGCTATGCATCCTGCCATTATGTTCATAGGAGCATCCCAGTTCTCCCTTACTGCTAATGTTAATGGCGCTAAAGCTACTTTGTCATTGAACGGGCAGGTTTTGGGGTATGGCCTGGTAAATAATGGGAGTGCGAATATTGCATTTAATGCCGTTAGCGTTCCCGACACCCTTGATCTGGTGATCACTGCCTTTAATCATATTCCCTATATTGCTAAAGTGCCGGTGATAGTGGCAAATTCTCCCTATCTGAAATATTTCTCTCACAGTGTGAACGATGCAAATAGTAATAATAATAACCAGGCCGATTACAACGAAACAGTGGATCTTAATATGATCATTGAGAATATTGGAATATATGATGCTGATAGTGTTACTATTGTACTAAACTCCAATGATCCATACATCACCATTATCGACAGCCTCACGTTTATCAATAAAATTATCGACAGTTCAAGTGTAACCCTTCAAAATGCCTTTACCGTAACCTTGAGCAATGATGTCCCTGATCAACACCAAGCACTGTTGAAGATTACAATGCAAGACAATGCGAATAATATATGGCAGGATAACTTTTTACTCAACTGCAACGCGCCACAGCTGGTTATTGACACCTTATACTTCGATGATTATTCAGGAGGGAATAATAATGGGAAACTGGAGCCCGGTGAGGTGGTGCTTTTAACAGCAAGAGTAGATAATTTTGGACACAGCACCTCAGCCCAGGCAATATTAGATCTGACTTTTTCTAACAGTTATATCACTGTTTATGATTCATTATCGAAACATGCAGGAGTGCTATCTCCCAGCAGCCCACGTATTATGACTTTTATCGTTAAACTGGACACTACGGCTCCTCTTGGTTTATCGATGCTTTTCGATCTTTCATTCCACGCCGGTGCTTATCAGGCAAGTGCTTCCATTACAGATATGGTCAACAGGGGTGATGAAGACTGGGAAAGCGGAGATTTTAGTCAGTTTTCATGGATGCATGGAGGAGATGCCAACTGGACGATAACTTCATCAAAAAAATATGAAGGTGTTTATTCGGCACGTTCAGGTATCATAAGCCATAATCAATCAACCGAGCTCTCTATTGATTGGCACGCAGCCTTTGCCGACACCATCAGTTTTTGGTTAAGTGTAAGTTGTGAAGACGGGTCAATCTATAGCAGCAAATGGGATTATCTTGAATTCTATATCGATGGTGTCCCGATGGACTATTGGGATGGCAACAAAGCATGGATGATGGCCTCATACCCTGTATCACAAGGCACGCATACTTTTACCTGGAAATATATAAAAGATGCTTACGTTAGTTCAGGTTCTGATGCCGCCTGGATAGACCTGATAAAATTCCCTGCGGCCGGAGAAGAGGTAGTCCTTAAACCTTTCATTGCACTCAAAGGCATTGCTTTCGATGATAGTAACGGTAACAACGATGGATATTTTACACCAGGCGATACCATTGATATTGGATATAATCTGCAGAATGTTGGTTTTATTGAATCAGTGAATCCTACCTGTACCCTTACCTCTGCAAATACATTGATCACATTTATAAACAATGGAACGCAATTAAATACCAT
>JAVVFR010000087.1:0-6750 GCA_032250595.1 Bacteroidales bacterium
TCTCTTTCTGGATATTGAGCATTTTCTCTTCAACACCCTCTTTTGTAACAAAATGATAGATAAATACATTTTTGTCTTGCCCAATACGATATGCTCTATCGATGGCTTGTTTATCTGCAGCAGGGTTCCACCAGGGATCGATGATAAAAACATAGTCGGCTTTAGTGAGGTTAAGGCCGACCCCTCCGGCTTTTAAAGAGATAAGAAACACCCGGGTTTTATGGTCTGCTGTAAACTCCGCTATGCTTTGTTCCCTGTCTCTTGTCTCTCCTGTTAATAAGGCATATTTGATACGGTTGATATTTAACCAGGACTCAATAATCCTTAGATGCTTAACAAAAGAACTGAATATTAATATGTTATGTTGCCCTTGTAATACATTGCTGATGCTCCGTGTGATATCTTCGAACTTACCTGAATCCAAAGTGGATTGTTGATCTAACATCAAAGGATGGCAGGCAATTTGCCGTAACCTGTTCAACCCTGAAAGAATTAATATTGAAGATTTTTCCAGGCCTTTGGTTTTGATATTTTCCAAAATAGAATTACGTACTTTTGATTTCTCCGCCTCATACCATTTTTTCTGATCTTCCGTCATTTCCGAATAGATGATCTGTTTAGTCACAGGTGGTAGCTCTGTAGCTACTTCCTCTTTGGTTCTGCGAAGCATAAAGGGTTGTATTAAAAGTTGCAATTTCTTAGTGATGGTAACATTTTCTCGTTCGATAGGTTTAATAAACTGTTTCTTAAAAAACGGCAAGGAACCAAGCATATCACGGTTTAGAAAGTTAAACTGTGCCCACAGGTCTATAAGAGAATTTTCTACGGGTGTGCCACTCAATATAAGCCTTCTGCGCGATGGTAATGTAAGGAGTGCACGGTAGGTTTTTGAGGTGGGATTCTTCACCAACTGGCTTTCATCTAAAATAAGATAGTTAAAATGAATCTGTGATAAAATTTCAATATCATTTCTTACAATTCCATATGAGCTGAGTACGATATTGTAAGTTGTTAAGGTTGGTAATAATTTCCTACGGTGAATACCACTGTACTCAACCACTGACAGATCCGGTGCAAAACGTTGTAACTCATTTCTCCAGTTGTGTGTCAGCGAAGCAGGCATTACAATAAGGGATGTATTAGCAGTTTTTCTTGGTTCTTGTTCAATATAATCTATATCAAAAAGAGTAAGTTGTTTTGAAGGAGTTGTAGCAGGCAACTTCTGTTTGATATTTGTTTGATCAGGAGTGATATCTTTATTAGCAAGCAGAGCAATCGTTTGGATAGTCTTTCCTAATCCCATATCGTCAGCAAGGCAACCATTGATGTTTTGATAATAGAGATGCAAAAGCCACTGATAACCGGTGTTTTGATAGTTTCTTAGAGTAGCTTTAAGTGTTTGGGGCAGGGAAAAATGCTGTCTGGTTGTATTGATAACTGCCTCAATTTGTGCTTTAATAGTTTTTGGTATCTGCTGTTCGTTATGAAGGAGCGCAGCATGATGTTTTTTTAGTTGAATGCTTCCGTTGGATTCTTTTCCGAAAAGCATAATGTCGGAATATCGGGAGAACCACTCATCCGGGATAATGAAAATTGTTCCATCAGGCAGGGTGAACTCCGGTATTTGTTGAACGATATTTTTTCGAAACTGTATAAATGGAATTGAAAAGTTTTTAATATTGATCACCGCTTTTATGTCGAACCAGTCGATCTGTTTCGAAATATCAAACGAAATAGCGATCTCGCCAAAATAATATTGGTTTTGAAAAAATGATTGATCTATACCGATATGCAGGGACTTCAGGACTTTATAATTCCGGTTTATCCATGTAATCATCTCTCGAATTTTACACTCGTCGGAAACTCCTTCATTGAAAACTGGAAAAAAATTGTATTCCTCGTCACCGGTTAAGCCAATATCTATAAGATTTTTAATGATCGATTGTTCTGCTTTGTAATCTCTGTGCGTTTTCTGAATAATAAAGAAACCTTTCTTTTCTTTTAATGTTGTTATTACCTGATGTGAAGCAGCAGGATATATTCTGTTTTCTCCGTAAAAGAAGAACAGTTTTAGTGTTGGATGTTTGTACCATGAACGCTCAAAATATAGCCTTGCAACAGGTTTGGTCTGTAACTCTTCGATTTCAAAACCTTTTGCATCTACATGAAAATTTTTAACGGCACTGCAGATAAAAGACCTGAAGTATTTCTTTTCGAGTTTTGCAGGTATAAAAATCTTATCCTGATGAAAAAAAGGCTTAAGCTTTTTCCCATCCACATTTTCTTTAAACCAGTAGAGGTTTTTCCCAATAACAATACGACATGGTTGATCCACCACAATCTCTGCCTCTGCAGTCTTTAGGTTGATACTTTTATCTTCATGATGAAGATGTTGTGCATAATGAATGCCATCGGTTACTCGTTCGAACTTAAAAAGTATTTCGGCCGGGGTTGAGGCCACATAGATGGCTTTGCTATGATATACAGAACCCTCTTTGTTATATAGATAGACAGGTAGGTTATGATCACGGATATGCATAAATATCTTATTCATACGGTTATCGATTATAGGACGAATGTGCTCTTCAACAAATTTCTTTTCAAGTCTGTTAAAGAACTGCACCATGGTCTCATTCTTTCTGCCAAAACGATTAAAGATGTCTTTATCAGCATATTCATCAGAAATATCTATTATGTCAAGCTCTACAGGCTGCAGTATGGCAAGATAGTTTTTGCTACAGTATGGAGGGATTCTTTCGAGATGGGTGTAAAAAAAATCCTCTTTTGTTGCCATAAAAGGGATAAATAAATTCCCCAGCTTTTTATGCCTCTTTATTGTGATTAAAAACTCTTTAGTCATAGGATGAACAAGATGTTATTGAAACTCTGCCGGATTTCTGACCTGGAATGTGTTTGTGACAGATATGGTTTTTTATAGTTTCAAATATAGCAAAATGTTTTTTTAGCTAACCACTTTTTATTTTTTTTAGGTTAAAATGATAGATTATTCCAAAAAATGACACGGTCAATGTAATTAGGTAGAATGTCAATCCTAAAGCTATAGCAGTCTGTTTCTCCGGCATATCGAAGACAAGCCAATTTCCTACAAGGACAAAAGTAAACTCTCTTGCACCGGCGCCACCTAAGGTGAAAGGGAATATTGCAACCAGAGAAGATATAAGAAATATCACGATAAAAAGGATGGTGTTTTCGTAATAATTGAAAGATAATAAGATAAAATATGCAGTAAGGAGTTGTGACAGTTGAACACCCATTGATTGGAGGTTGGTGAGGGTAAATACTTTTTCATATTTCTTAAAAAATATCTTGATAACAATGTATGCAATAAAAATCGATATCGGAATTAAGACTACAGAAGTGATTTTAATATACTTGTCGACAGGGAGAAAGGGGATAAGCGCAAAAATAAGCACTATCAATGCCAGCATCCCGGTAACTCTATCGAGCAATGTCGACCAAACAAGGTCTTTGGTTTTTACAACATGGGTTTTGTTGAGCAGAAATACTTTGTAAGCATCACCCCCAATACCACCGGGCAAAAAAAGATTGTAAAACATACCTAACAGGTAAAGTTTCAGGTTATATGTTGCTGAGATATTCAACCCTGCACATTTAAAGAAAGTGTTAAGTCGGTATGCGGCAATAATTTTTGAGATAATAAAAAAGAGCAGGGCTGAAAGGATCCAAAAAATGTTTGCACTCCCGATGACAGATACCACATCGGCAAAATCAATTTGTGAGAAAACAAACCAGAGAAGGGCTGCTGAAATAATTATTTTCAGCACAGGCTTTGCTGCTATAATAAATTTTTTAGTGTTCACCTTTCGAAATCCGTTTGATCTTATATGGCTTTTTTTCTTGTGATTCGTAATAAGTTCGCATCAATATCTCAGCTATCACACCAATGGTAATAAGCTGAATACCTGCCATTAGTAACAGTATGCCTAACATAAGCAGAGGTTTTCCCCAGATGTCTTCTCCCTGTATTTTCAATACCAGCAGGTATACATTAATAACACATCCGCCTAGGAAAATGATTAGGCCCCACTTGCCAAACAGATGCATGGGTTTACTCATATATCGTTTAAAAAAGATCATCAATAGCAGATCAACCACTACCTTTAGTGTGCGATTAATGCCATATTTCGACTTTCCATGCAGACGAGGGTGGTGTTTTACGTTCATCTGTGTGATAGAAGCTCCTTCAAAGCTGGCTAAAACAGGAATAAAACGGTGTAGTTCACCATAAATTCCCAGACTCTTTGCCAGCTCAGATTTAAACACTTTTAAAGTACAACCATAGTCTTTTATTTTAACTTTCGTTGATTTACGTATGATAGCATTGGCAATTCTGCTGGGAAGTTTTCTTAATAAAAAACCATCTTCTCTGTTTTTTCGAATCCCGGCAACCAGATCCCAATCCCCTTCTTTCGATTTGTGCAACATGGCAGGAATGTCATTCGGGTCGTTTTGTAGATCACCATCCATAGTTACTAACCATGTCCCTTCAGCATATTCAATGCCAGCTGCCAGTGCTGCACTCTGACCATAGTTTTTCTTTAACTCTATCAGTTTTATCCGCTTGTCGTTGATCTTTTTTATCTCATAGACCGTATTGTCTGTTGATCCGTCATCAACATATATAATCTCAAAATCGTATCCATCCAAAGCTGTAAAGATCTGATCAACAAGTGGCTTGATGTTACGCTCTTCATTATAAACACAAATTATTATGGAAAGTTCTTTCATTAGATACCTATTATGTACTATTGTTTGTTAAGTGTTTTGTCAAATATCGTGAAATTGTTTAAACGATTTGTATCTTCTGTTATTTTTAGTGTAATTATCTTCCCATGCCTTTGAAGTAGCACTTATTCTTTTATAGTAAACAGATATAAAGGCCGGTTCTCATGTTTCACAAATAGTTGGAAATGAACATCAATATCTTCTTGTATAGAGACCCCTGATTTTTTTAACAAAACATGATCTGCTAAATAATAAACTCCTTGTTGAGGCTGCTCTTTTTCGAAAGTGATTGTCTCCTGTCTGGCCAGCTCAAGGTATAGTGTGGTGCAATGGTCTAAAACGGAGCCTTTAAATATTTTCAGATCTTCCCCCTCAGTGATTGCAGCCACTCTTTCAGCTTTTATTTTAAGCTCTTGTTCCCACATATTTGATACTCTTACCGGTAAATAGGTAAGGTTAAAATTGATACGAAATAAAAGCAACATTACAACAATGATCAACAGCCGGTTTCTTTTTGTCTTAAAAACTACTATTGTAAGAATTACAGTAATGATGCCGGATATTACGGCAAGAGGTATAAGATAGGGAATGTGTTGCAGGTCAGGTACGAACATTTGAGCCAACAGTGTAATGGGTATAAGAACAGGAATAAGGTAACAGAGAATTATTTCTACGGGTTTCACTGTCCAAACCGGCAAAGCAGTTCTTTGTTCCCGGAGGTAGGCTAATATGATGAATGATACAGGAATTAGCATTATTACATACCGTGGAACAGTTCCCGGTGATATCCAGTAGATAAGAATATTAGCAAGAAAAAGTATTACCATCAGTTTAACTATTGAATTCTTTTTTATTATTTCAACAGCACGTTTGGAGAACAGAAGCAAAGCCATCAGACTCCATGGAAAGAAATGATAGATCATCTCAAAGTGAAAGAGCCCGAGGTGTAACAATACTTTTTCTATGCTGAAACCGCTAGCCCGGGTCGTTGATTGCCCCCACAGGGTAGCAAAAAACGATTCAATATTATTGTAGTGGCTGTATGCATAGAAGTAACTCCCTATGATAATCAGAAAAAGCAGTGCTCCGCCAGCATGTTTCCAGGAGAACAGTTGTTTAAACTGTTTTTCTGCAATAAAGACGGTAAGCAAGGTGATGCCAAGAAACGCTATTGATGGCAGACCTTTCATCAGTACACCGGCAGCCGTGATTAGGTAGGCGAGGAGAAAGAGCTTAAGGAACTTTTTCTCCTGCACTCCCCGAATGATTACGGCAAAGCTGATAAAAGTAAGCCATGAAAATAAGATATCGATAAGTCCGAGCATTGAGTCCCAGAACAGAATCCTGCCACAGGTTAAAAATGCCAGAGCTACCATCCATCCTGTCTTTTGATCGAAGTAGCGCTGCACAAAGTTTTTAATATAAATAATAAATCCAATGAGGGCAATTACAGCCGGTAACCTTAGCATCAATTCGGGAGACCTCTGTGATATGGAAAACGAAGCTGCAATAAGATAGTTATAGAGCGGAGGTTTGTTATAATAAAACTCCCCCTTTAAGGTAGGAGTGATGTAGTTTCCCGAAAAGAGCATTTCCATAGCTACGATTCCTCTGGTAGGCTCATCTGAAGTAAAGGGCATCATGCCTAAGTTAAGGAAGAGTGCAGGTATAGAAAGTATGAGCGCAATAACCACCCAAAAAAGGTAGTTTTTTTCTGTATAGTAAATGAACCTTGTAAGATAAAACACAGTGCTGGAAATTTTTTATGAGGCAAAAATATGAATTATTCCGGTGCTGCGTAATTAAATAAAAAAAAAGCTGCCATCGATCGTGTCGTGGCAGCTTAATAAAATAGTGAATTAATTATTTCTTCTCATACAATCCGGTGACACTTTCGTGTGTGCCGTCTGTATAATAGATGTCATAATCGAGGGTGATACCTTTACCATCAGATTCTGTCGAAGCAGTGCCTTCTACTGTTCC
>JAVVFR010000088.1:0-6700 GCA_032250595.1 Bacteroidales bacterium
GTTTCTAAGCAGTCGTATCTGTTTTTCAAACTCTTTTTCATCAATAATAAAGGTATTGTGTTGTATCTCTTTTGATCTGTTAATGTCGTAGCCCTGCAATACATTTGAATAAGCTACAATAAACCAATTATCTTTATTTGTAACAATATTGAGCAACTCATTAGAAGAGACTCTTGCTGCGGGAATGAGCGTATAATCAATTTTGTTATCGTTGATTTTAGTAGTTTTAGCAATTCCGAAGGGCCTTGTAAAGAGAAAATGCCTTTTTTGTGTGAATGGAGGTGTTGTTTTGTTTTGGAAAGCGGTAAGAATATCTTTTCCTGTAATGGCTTTAAGGTTCGCAGCCTGTTCAATAATGGGTGTCTCAGATTTCATCATTTGCAAAGCAAAGTCATAACCGCTTTTCACCAGTACTTCCAGCTCTGTTTTACTGATTTTCTTATATCGTCCGGTAGCATCAGTGGAGTAGCTGTGGCCATAAGAACTGATATATTCATCAACAATTCCGAAAGTAGCCGGGAGATTATATTTTGTGAGTACAGGAAAGGCATACTCATATTGCGATAAGTAAGAATCTTCAAAACTTATTGACAAGGCGGCATCTTTCCCGTTGTAATAGCTGCACAGTTCCGGTTTTTGAATCTTTGATGTATAGGTCTCTGTTGGAAGGTCTTTCAGATGAAGGGTACGAAAGTAGTTTTTGAGTGAGTCATAGATAGGTTTTAGCCGTTCAGTATATTCCGGCGATTCACCCCATCTCTCCCATACAAAGTGTGAAGGTCTTCTTTTAGGTATTTGTTGTAAAATTGTATTCTCTTTGTCGGTTTTAAAGAGAAAAATATTAAATCCATCTGTTTCGGAGAACTGAATACCTTTTTTGTTGGGATCGTTGTCGAGTATTGCTCTGCGTCCGGGGCTGGTTACGTTGAGCATCTGCCAGGTAAGTCTTATTTCTACAACGCCGGTTTCCTCATTAAAATACCAATCGGCATTGGAGTACCTGGCATACGAAGAGTTGCCATGCACCATATGGCTTCTATTGAACAGGGCTTCGCCAAATATGGCCCCGGTCAGCGACTCTCTCTGCCGGTTGGTTAACAGTTTTTGTTCTGTGAAAATACCGTTGGCATTCTTCTTTGAAGCAAAAGCAGGCACAATTCCTTTTGCTACATCAGAAAAGATATTAAAAGGCTCATCTACTAAAAGCCTTGCTTCAGAAAGGTTTTGTATTTCTAACAGGAACTCAAAGCCGTTGTTAAAGGTTTTGTCGGTGAAGGGCAGTTGATGGTCTCCTTTTTTGTTGTTAATGACATCAAATGCGATATAGAGATTGTTTTTGTTGAAGTTCAGGGCATCGAACTTTATGGCTATATAGAAATATCCCGGGTCAACATCAAAAGCATACTTCACTTTATGATTTTTTTTGAACTTCACCTCACTCCAGTCATCCAGTTTTCCATCGATAGTTTTTGTACGTGATTCTAATGCGAGGATACCAAAATTTTGTTCAGGGTTTTCCAGGTTATGCCAGTTTTTACGTTCATCAGCGGGTTGTTCGAAGTCCATCACGAGCCAGTTGTGTTTAAACCATTCATCGGCCCATTCAAAGAAGATAGCTCCGGCACTGCCGGTCTCAAAGATATCTTTTGTCAGTTTCAGGTTTTTAACAGCATGGTCGAGCTCATCATGCCCCCCCTGATCGAACCCGCAGGGAGTGATATGGCTGTTGCCACGGCTCGAGGGAACACCATATTCAGATATCAGTAGGGGCATCCCGGGATGGAATGACTTAAGATGTTTGAGGTAGGCACGATAAGTATCTACTGTGCTGTCGCTTCCGGGATGAAGATATTTCTCGTCCTGATATACAAAATCCGGGTAATAAGGATAGGTGTGATAGGATGCATAGATACCGGGACGAAACAGGCCGGAGGAGTGAAAGTTATTGTAATCAACAATCTCCAGGTCGTTATCGTACTCTTTGATATTATCGGATTCGATAAACTCGGCATTATGATACATCGGGTCAAGAGGAAGCCAGTTGACGAAAGAAACAGGCCGTTGTGCCAGGTAGGTTTGTGTCTCATAAAGAACTATAAAGTTAAGCATCTCTGCCAACCATACCTCCATAGGCGTGCCGTTGTTTACGGAGATAAACTCACCGGCATATTGGTTGATGGTTGACTTGCTATTGGTGATATGAACAGTAGAGGGTTCCCACTCCCGTCCAAACAGTATGGAAGCCACCCATTTGGAAATGTCAGTGGAATAAACACCGTGTGCCTTGCCCTGCATTTTGGGAATGACTGCATTGCCATGGATCACATTGACGACATCTGCTATCTCTTTTTTTAATGTACGGCTGTAAGAGGCATTAAAATGATTTTCATCCTCAGGCATACTCGCCCAAACACCTTGTATCAGAAAGAGAGGATTATCCTGATGATGAAGGTTGTAATAAGCAAAAGCATCATAAAAATCCGGTGGCAGGATGGTATATACCCTTACGATATTGGCATGCATGGCACCAATCTGCTTCAGCCACGACAGGTAATGGTCAAACGTCATAGGGAAATCTCCAGGAAAGTTGCCCGGGAGTGCAACACCCATATTTACACCTTTATATAACAAAGTGTCCCACTTGTATAAGTCCAACTGATAGTCATACATCAGATGCTTGAAATAGTCTCCCGTACATGAAAAGTAGTAACTTGACTTATCGGAAAGACTCTGTAGCTCATCTAATGAGAGTTTCTCTATCAACGGTTTGGTTTCGTCTTCCAGATATGTTTTTACAATCCGCTGTTTGCGCAGTTCATTTTCATAAGATATCATACGGTACACCGTATAAGCCATGAGCAGCGCCAGAAGTGCTATGATAATGTATTTTGCTTTCATACTCTATATTCAACAATATGTATAACCACTGTTTCTCTTACAAACGGAAACGCAGTGAGGCATGCAACGTGTAATTTTCGTAATAGGGATTCACAAAACGACTCCCGCCTATAGTTATTGACAATAGTTTGAATTTGTATCCCCCCTCTATTGAACCGGACCAGTTGTCTACATCCAACATTAATTCATTTTCTTGGGTGGTTTCACGAACAAGCGTCTTTTCAGAGCCGATCATATAAGCAAATATACCACTGAAAAACCATTTTTCGTTCCTGAAGGAGAGGGATGTTGTAGGGCCATATAACACTCTGTCGTAAGGGGTGTAGTATTTGGAGGAGATATACTTAAAGTCATAATAGGAGGCAGTAAACCCTATTTTCCATAGCGGTGATTTAGTAAGGGTAAAGTTTGCGGCACCTGACAGGGAGATATAGGAGTTTGAGGTGGTGTCATAAGCATCGCCTCTGACGAGCACAGTGGGTGCTTCGTCCATCAGGCCTGCGTCGGCATTGAGGGAAAGGTCGGCTCTTTTGTAAGTAAAACTGAGGTTATCACTGAGATAGTGCTTACCGGCCTGGTTCCAGTAGTAGAAATAGCTGTATGCTGTGGTAAGGCTATTTCTTATCTTCAGCCCTTTTAAAGAGGTGGCATAGGTGTAGTTAATGCCATAAGTAGATAATTTTTTATCCGACTTGCTATAACCGATGTGTCCGCTGATATTATGATTTTCACTGATATACATCAGTTTCATCCAGCTGTTGTCGTACCACCGGGCGGTGTCTAAGAAATCATTTTCAACATCACGCACCGACCAGTCGAAAGAGGAGGAGAGGTAGATCATCCACCGGTCGGTGATGCGTTTCGACAGCGAATACCTTTGTACTGTAGCATCAATGACATACTCCGGCTCTTTCTCCTGAATACGTACCAAAGCTAACCCAATGTTGAACATAGTGATCTCCTTAATACGTGCGTACTCTTTGGCGATCTCCGGGTTATTGGGAGCAATAGCGATAGCTTTTTTATAATATTTTAATGCTGTTACGGGCATCGATTTCCAGTAGTACATCCTCCCCAGCCCTGCCCAGGCGGTAGCATTCTCTGGATCAGCTTCCACGGCTTTGTTAAAGGCATAAATGGCACTATCAAGCTTTCCCCAGTAGCTGTATACGCGCCCCAGTTCCAGGTAAGCTGGGATATATCCTGGCAGATGATACAGCGATCTGTTGAGCCAATGAACAGCAGCCGGATACGCCTCCAGCCATATATTACATCTGCCAAAACCATAAAGCGCTTCTACATCTGTAGTATCTTTACTATAAATCATCCGGTAATAGTCAATTGACTGCTTGTAATCTCCCTGGTCAAACCATAACCTGGCCAATGCCAGCTTGGCATCATAGTCTGCCGGATCGATTGTGAGGATAGCACTGTACTTCTCTATAGACAAGGAGAGATCACCGGAAAGCTTGGCTTCCCAACCCTCAGCACGTAACTCCTCTATAGTGTCTTGCTGGGAAAAAACTATGTGTGGCAGTAAAAATATTGATAGAAATAAAAATAAGTATTTCATCTTGTAATTTTAAATAAAAAATAAAATTTGTTATTGTTTTGCTTCATCAAAACAATATAATTCCTTTGTTGTTCATACAAACATACCTCTTCATACGTTCTCTACACCTTTTCTTTCAAACTTCATCCAGTTGCTCTGTTTTCTTAATGCATTAAAAATACCATGTATCTGGGCAAAGAGCTTAAAAAAGGAGTAATATAACTCACCAATGATCGAGGCAGCGATGAGCCACACCCAGTTGCCAAAATTTTTATATCTGAGTGCATCGCGGTTTGCTGCTGTCTGCTGTATGCTCCAGTTTTCGATGAGTGCTGTTAAGGTAGTGGTGATGATGGTAGTTAATAATATCGCTCCCAAAAGAAAGAGCAATAACCAATAATAGTTGACCACACTAATTATGGAGGCTATGATAACAAAGAGTATAGCAAAAACCTTCATCACCGGTGCCATCAGTTCAAAAAAGAGATAATAAGGCAGCCCCACGAGGCCTGTAGCCTTATATCGTGGCTCAAAGATCATAGACCGGTGGATACGGAGTGTTTCTGTGAGGCCCTGATGCCACCTTGACCGCTGCCGGTAAAGGTTTTTTGCATTATCCGGCACCTCTGTCCAACACACCGGACGTGGCAAAAAAACCACTTTGGTCTTTTGCTTCAGGTCTCTTTTATACTTAAACAACCGTACCACAACTTCCATATCCTCACATACCGTCTGTTTGTTTCTGCCAACATGTTGTAAGATATACGGGTGGTCGTTGTTTTTTGTCAGAAAGCCACCAACGGCAAGAAGATCAGATTTTCTGAACAAAGAAAACGCACCCGACATCACCAACAGGGCATTGATCTTACTTAAACCTATACGAGAGACCAAAAATGATTTGATGTACTCCACGATCTGCCATACCACCCAGATGTTTTTAGGCATCGAAGAACTCACTACCTTGTTATTGGAAAGCACAATACCATTGGCCGCAGCCAGTTGTCCACCGGAAACAGTAGTGTGTTTGTCGAGGATAAAGGGAGTGACAATCTCTTTAAGAGCTTCTGCATCCAGTATAGAGTCAGCATCAATAGTACAGACATAGGTCTTTTCACTGTAGTTGATGCCTGCATTAATAGAGTCTGCTTTGCCTCCATTCTCTTTATCGATCACTGTTAACCGTTGATCCGGTGAACGGTATATAGCCCTCATAGCACGGGAAGAGAGATCACTCTGCCTGGTACGATCCGCAATCTCCAGAGAGAAATGCTGAATCAGCTTCTCTAACGTAGTATCTGAAGAACCATCATTGATCACAATTACTTCGTAATCAGGATAATTCAGGTTGAGTAGCATCTTTGTGCAATCTACAATACTTACCGATTCATTATAGGCCGGTACCAGTATGGAAACAGAATGTTCCCTGTAATCTATAGGTGTACCACTGTGCTGTTGCTTCTTTTTCCGGAAGACAATAATGGCGTAAAAAAAGAGTATGATATCTATCAAAAGATAGAGAATAAAATATAAAATCAGGATCTTCTCGATAATTCTTAATGCCAGTTGTTCCACCTATGAAGCGCAATTTATATTACTTTGTTGAGGCAAAAATACAACTATTCAGCGACTATTCCGGAATAAAAATGAATAAATGAAATTCTTTACGGTGTTATATTTTTTTATAGATTGCATACCTTTAAAAAAAACCTATTATGATAAAGCAGCTGTATCATTTTTTACATCCGAAATTTCGCAATCTCTTCTTAAAGTATGATGTTGATTTCAAACCCCGCTATGGTTATGGTAGACCGCCGCATCCGGAGCTTTTAAGAATAATTGAAGCGAATCGAGGAAGTTACAAAGAGTGGATAGCGAAAGCCCTGTCACTTCAGCAGCATATCCTGACAATCAATGATGCAAAAACCGAACCTGATCCGTTGCAGCCTGTGTGGAACAACGGCTTCCTGCCCGGATTGGATATCGTTATGCTCTATACCCTCATTACTGAATGTAAGCCGAAACGGTATGTTGAGATCGGTTCCGGAAACTCTACAAAAGTGGCATATAAGGCAAAGAAAGAACAAAGCCCGGATACAGAAATCATCTCAATCGATCCGAAACCCCGCGCTGAGATTGATGCCATTGCCAATGAAATAGTCAGAACACCTTTTGAAAATATCAACTATGACATCACCGGTATGCTTCAAGAGAACGATATCCTGTTTGTTGACAATTCACATCGTATCTTAC
>JAVVFR010000089.1:0-224 GCA_032250595.1 Bacteroidales bacterium
GCTTTTATCTGCGATAAAAAAAGCATTGGGTGAACACAGCCTTACTCCTACTCTAAATTTTGATACAGAAAAAGGTTTTAAAGATTACTATCCCAAAGATAAACCTATTCAACAGCCTACAATTACTATTGACCCCGATTACAATCCTTTTGACTCCAAAAAGAGGCCGGAAAAGTTTCCTTTTGATAATGAGTTCAGCCAAAGACCTGACCCGGCAGGATGGG
>JAVVFR010000089.1:234-6678 GCA_032250595.1 Bacteroidales bacterium
GGAAAAGTTGTTTGACAACCATGATAAAGCGTCAAATATCCTGTCAGGAAATATCCCTTTGCAAAACGGATCTAATGACCATGATGAACATACTTTAACAAACCTCACCAAAGAGAGTCCGAAATTCTTTCAGTTTCAAAAGAAATATATCATTACCGGTATAAAATCAGGCCTGGTGATTATTGATCAGATGTTAGCACATCAGCGCATCCTGTATGAGCGTTTTATTCGTGAAATAGGTGACAAATCTTCAGCATCACAAAAACTTCTGTTTCCTATTACTGTCAATATAGCACCCAACGACATTCCCATAATGGAGGAGATAACAACACAACTTGAAGCCCTCGGTTTTCAATGGGATGTCACTCAGCATGGAGAAATTGAGATATCAGGAAAGCCTGCTATAATAACTGATACTGCAATAACAACACTTTTCGAGTCGATTATTGAAGCATGGAAAAATGGCACGGAAGGTGGTCATGATGAGGCACAAACACGTATCGCAAAACAGATGGCGCAAAAACTGGCAGTGCCACATGGTATGATCCTTGAAGAGAGTGAAATGAGCTTGCTTATTGATCAGCTTTTTTCATGTGCCTATTCTGAGTATGCGCCAAATGGCGAGAAAATTTTTACCATTATAGGATTTGATGTCTTACATGAGATGTTTTTAAATGACCATAACAAAAACAAAGAGTAAATGAGTTACAGTCAATATAGACCATCGGGGTTCAGATTATTAACTCCGGTCATAAAAAACCTACTGATTATCAATGGCATATTCTTTCTGGCCAGGTTTGCCATTGCCAATGCTTATCAATATGATATTATTGATGTATTTGCATTAAAGTATCCTTTCAGTAACAAATTCAGCTTTTGGCAACCCATCACCTATATGTTTATGCATGCCGACCTTGGTCATATTTTCTTCAATATGTTTGCTCTATGGATGTTTGGCAAGCCTCTGGAAGAGAGGTTTGGCGCTAAGCGATTTCTAACATACTATCTTATTACCGGTGTTGGTGCTGCGTTAACTTTCTATATTGCTTTTTACTTTACTGACATTGTTCCACTCATTAAACCAATAAACAGTTTTATTAGTGACCCGAGTTTCTCATCGCTTGGTAAAACATTACAATACTATATTGAAGGCTTGCAATCTTCACCCGGGGGTAATACTTATATTGCTTATCAGGAAATATTGCATCAAAAGGCAATAATTCTGGACAATATTCAACGATTTGGAGAGACGCCGGAGGTGCTCTCCGATGCGGTAGCCCGGATGAAGAGTTTCAAACCGGTACTCACCGGTATTTATCCCGGTGTTGTTGGTGCCTCAGGCTCAGTATACGGCATCCTGCTGGCCTTTGGTATGCTATGGCCTAATGCCATGATATATCTATATTTCTTATTTCCTATTAAAGCAAAATGGTTTGTTATCATTTTTGGTGCTCTGGAGCTGTATCTTGCTTTCTCTCAACCAGGAAGCACTATCGCACACATAGCGCATGTGGGTGGGATGATCTTTGGGTTTATCCTTATAAAGATTTGGAATAGAAGAAATAACCAGCCAAAAAGGTTTTATTAATTAACGAAATATCTCAGCATAATGTTTGGATATACTAATCCATATCAACAACGTCATAATCAAAGACCAAGCTTTGAAGAACGGATAAAGCGTTTTTTTAAGGATTATACACTGCTTGCCTTTCTGATGATAGTGACCATTGTTGGCTATATCGTTGTTAAGGCACCTTTCTTCTATGGGTTGTTTTTTGTTTTCATGCTCTATTTTGGTGGTCTCTTTTATTGTCAGTTCTACCGTAAACTACATCTTTTATGGGTTTGGCTCAGTGGGATAGCCTCGGGATATCTGTTTTTCTGGTTGATGCAGTTTACAGGCACTCCTGAAACACCCACATTGCAACATATCGCAACAACAATCGGTGCTGGTGCTGTAGCAGTGGCTACTGTCTTAATGACATCCATGCCCGATATGAAAATGCGAGTGCTGCTAATCAGCAGTATAAAAACAAAGTATATTATTATTGCTTTGCTCATCATTGATATTCTTATCAAAGATATTGACGATGGAGGTACACACCTTGCACATATTGGTGGTATGATATCCGGGTTTTTATATGGTTTCTTCACTGCTCCTCATTTTAAGGAAAATGTTTTTGTACCACTGCGTCAAAAATTCTCATTCCGTAAAAATTCCCGAAGACAAAGATTCACTACCATCAGGAATGAAGAAGAGCGTCCATTGACCGATGAAAAATATAACGAAGTAAGGGCTAAAAAACAGAAAAAAATTGATGAAATTCTTGACAAAATATCCAAATCGGGTTATGACTCACTAACCAAAGAAGAAAAGGAGCTTCTGTTCAGTCAAAGCCATGAGTAGACATAAGAAAAAGGGTACTGCAACAATTATCGTGCTGCTATTTTTACTCTGTAATGTTTTGGCAGTGCTTGGTTTACTATTTGCTTACTCCTCTCTTTTTATATCCCCCGAAAAATGGTGGTTACCGGCATTTGCCGGCCTCACCTATCCTTATATTGCTTTACTCAATCTTATTTTTGTATTAGGCTGGTTATTTATTAAACCTAAATATATTTGGCTAAGCCTGATAGCGCTGCTTGCAGGCTTTTTTATAGGGAACAGGTACATTCAACTGAATTATACCGATGAGTTTCATCGTACTGAGAATCATATAAAAATCTTATCCTACAACAGCCAAATGTTTAATTTGAATCAGCGTTTTGGTGAGGAGAATACTGAAAAATTGTCGCGGAATATAAATATGCTTCATAATATCAATGCTGATATCATCTGTTTACAGGAGGCTTTTATAAAAAACCGCTATTCAGAACTGATTCCGGCTCAGATAGCGGATCATTTATCAATGCCTTATTATACTTACAAATCTTACCGTGAGGGATATACGGGAGGGCTGGCAATAGTAAGCAAGTATCGTATCATCAATAAAGACAAGATACTTTGTAACGACCGTACAATTGCACTATACGCAGATATTCTTTTAAATAAAGATACCTGTCGGTTGTATAATTTCCATCTTGAATCAACCTATCTGGGTCACCAGGAAGCCTATGTAGTGGATAGTTTTGGCAGTAATTTTTATCAGGACTCTCTCTATCTTTCCCGATCCCGGTTGGTAGCAGGAAAATTAAAAAGAGCCTATATTGCCCGTGCCATACAGGCAGAAATACTACGCAAGCATATAGACACATCACCATATCGGGTTATTATTGTCGGCGACCTTAATGACCCACCCTGCTCTTTTTCTTATCAGAAATTGCGTAAAGGGCATTACGATGCATTTATAAAAGCCGGAAGAGGTATGAGTAAGACCTACAACGGAAAATACCCTTCCTTTAGAATAGACTATATTTTTTATGACAAAGCATTTAAATCAGTTGATTATGTTGTGATAAAAAAAGGAACATCAGACCACTTCCCGATTTATGCTATTCTGGAAAAAAGGGGAGAAAAGTGATGGATTTTCAACTAACATCAGCATATATCCCTACCGGTGACCAGCCCGACGCTATAAAAGAGCTAACCGATGGCCTTTTCAGTGGTGAGAGATTTCAAACACTGTTGGGTGTGACCGGATCAGGGAAAACATTCACCATGGCCAATGTTATTCAAAATATCGGTAAGCCGGCACTAATATTAAGCCACAATAAAACATTGGCAGCACAGCTCTATGGAGAATTCAAACAGTTTTTTCCTGAGAATGCAGTTGAATACTTTGTATCATACTACGACTATTATCAACCGGAAGCTTTTATGCCGGTTACCAATACCTATATTGAAAAAGACCTTAGCATAAATGATGAGATTGAAAAGTTGCGGCTTAGTGCTACATCCTCACTCCTGTCGGGACGAAAAGATGTGATTGTTGTTTCGTCTGTCTCTTGCATCTATGGTATTGGCAACCCTGAAGACTTCAATAACAATGTGATAACCCTGAAATGCGGAGAAGTAATAAGCAGAAACAAATTTCTTTTTGCTCTTGTCAATGCTCTTTACGCACGTACAGAACTCGAGCTTACCAGGGGACACTTCAGGGTAAAAGGTGATACCGTAGATATCTATCCTGCCTATACAGATATTGCTTTCAGAATAATTTTTTGGGGCGACGAAGTGGAATCGTTGGCGATGATTGAGCCAAACACAGGAAAAACTATTGACAATCTCAATGATATCACTATTTATCCGGCTAATATCTTTGTGACTTCACAGGATAAAATGAAAGAGGCGATCTTTTCAATTCAGGATGATATGGTGAAGCAGGTCGATTACTTTAAAGAAAACGGCAAACACCTTGAAGCAAAACGTTTGGAAGACCGCACCTCCTACGATATTGAAATGATAAGAGAATTGGGATACTGCTCCGGCATAGAGAACTACTCTCGTTATTTTGACGGGCGAAAACCCGGATCAAGGCCGTTCTGTCTGTTGGACTACTTCCCTGATGATTTTATTTTATTTATCGATGAAAGCCACGTCACTATTCCTCAGATCAGAGCGATGTATGGTGGTGACCGTTCGCGGAAACAAACTTTGGTAGAGTATGGTTTTCGCCTGCCTGCTGCTTTAGATAACCGCCCCCTTAAATTTGACGAGTTTATTGATGTTGTAAACCAGATCATCTTTGTCAGTGCTACACCGGGTGACTACGAATTGCAGCAAAGTGAAGGAGTCTTTGTTGAACAACTGATCAGGCCTACCGGATTGCTTGATCCAATTATTGAAGTAAGGCCTGCTGCCAACCAGATTGATGACCTGCTGGAAGAGATACAAAAACGTATTGATGCCAATGAACGTATATTGGTAACTACCCTTACAAAAAGAATGACAGAGGAGCTAAACAAATACCTTATCGATCTTTCCATTAAGTCGAGGTATATCCATGCGGATATTGATACTATTGAACGTGTAGAGATCATGCGCGACTTACGGCTGGGAGAGATTGATGTGCTGGTGGGTGTTAATCTGCTTCGCGAAGGCCTCGATCTGCCAGAAGTATCGCTCGTAGCTATCCTTGATGCAGATAAAGAGGGGTTTCTGCGTAGTGAAAAATCACTTACCCAGACTGCCGGCAGAGCTGCACGAAATATCAACAGCCTGGTGATATTTTATGCCGATAAAATCACGCAATCCATGCAAAAAACAATGGACGAAACAATCAGAAGAAGAGAGACACAACTCAAATATAATGAAAAACATAATATTACACCGAAACAAATTGTGAAGTCCAGAGAGGCTATTATGGGACAAACTACGGTGGCCGGAGCAGCAGAGAAAAAAACCCAATCCTATATCGAACCGGCATATACTGATATTGCGGCTGATCCTGTCTACCAATATATGTCGAATGAGGATATTAAAAAAGCCATTGCCGCCATCAGAAAAAAAATGGAGATCGCTGCAAAAGAACTCAACTTTATGGATGCTGCAAAATTAAGGGATGAGATGATTTTTTTAGAAAATAAGCTGAACGAAAATAAAAACCGTTAGTATTTTATTTTTTTAAAAAACATATGTGTCACATTTTTATGTTTTTACAATATATTATCTAAATCGATTCAAAGAAATTTTGTGAAAATTATCACAGATTCTAAGGTAACAAATTACCGGAATATAGGAATTAATGAGCAGTTTCAATATATATACTTTTCTATATTTTGCTAACAAAAAATGTTGGTAATATTTTTACTGACAAGGCATAAAAAGAATTAATTGACAGTTTTTTTAATTGGTTTTTATTCAATTTTTATAATTGAATATTCATAATTCTTTATGAAGAAGAGGTATTAAAAAACTTGTCAATAAAAAATAATAGATACAACTATGTTAATAAAATCCCGACAATACAAAAGAATAACTGGATTCATTGTATTATTGCTCTTCATCTTCCAATACAATGTAAAATCACAGGATATTGAAAAAAAACAGCTTACTACAGACCTGTTTGAAAAATGGGAAAAATTATCGCATCCTATTATCTCAGATAACGGCCATTGGATAAGTTATGAGATAGAACCACAACAATACGGCGATGGAACGCTCTACATACAAAATGTCAATAGCGGGATTATTGATTCTTTCATTCGTGGAACACATGCTGATTTCGCATCTTCTTCTAAATGGATTTACTTTCGGATGGTTCCTGCTTATCAAAAGGCCAGGGAAATGAAAATGGATAAAAAAGAGAAAGAGATCAAGCATCAAGATTCATTGGCAGTATATTGCCTTGATCAGATTAAACCCCTATTAATCCTCCCCCGCTTACACACTGTTTTTACACCCTGCGAAAAGAATAAGAACGACTGGATAGCGGCATTGTGTTTGCCACCAAAAATTTCCGAAGATACAATAATGCATCCGGTAACCTTAGAAAAAGCACTTAT
>JAVVFR010000090.1:0-6677 GCA_032250595.1 Bacteroidales bacterium
ACAGGTTTTTGGGAGCCTGTTTTTTTTTGTGAATAGTTAAGGGGTTAGAAAAATCACTGGCTGTTTATAAAGTAGTTTACCAAACTGTATGTAACAATAAACCCGTTCTCTGCTCTCAGATAGAAAGGTTCCGGGGTAATCTTCTGTGTAGTCAGCCGTTCAGTATATTTATATACCAGTCCGACATTTTTGGCATACACCTCAACTGCATAGTTTTTGCAGATCAGTCCTGAGTCGGCAACCTGTTGTACGACAAGAGATGAGTCAAATGAAAACCCATTGATTGCAAAAGGTTCATTAATACTACTATATTCGTACTCCCAATCACCCAGAAAATTGCAGTGCCAGGGATCATCGTAGGTAATATAGGCATTGCCTTTCCATGAAGTATAAGGCCTCACCGGGAAGACAAGCTTTATATAGCGCAACCCTTCTTCTACACGCTCTGCTGTTCGTTTGTCCCTTTTATGACTGATCACACGGTTTACATGCCATGCCAAGGTATCTCTCTTTTTCTCCTGCACTACACGATAAGCTATGGCTCCGGTATTATCGATATATTTTTCCTTTACCGTTTCCCGGATACGGAAATAAAAAGTATCGACACGGTTATTTAATTCATCATAAACGATAGAATCAACGTCATATACAATCCATGATCCCGTAATAATCGGGAAGTAATCGTAGTAGTAGGGGTTTTCGGGAAGATCTTTTTTTGTACAACATATCTGCATCATAATAACAACACTGACAGATATGGCTAAAGCGGTTTTGATCATGTTCATAACGCTGCCTTTCCAAATTGAATTCCAACTACCCATTGCCGGTCGTAATCAAACCGGTACCCTGGGTTAATATCCCCGGGAGCCGGAAATACTTTAATATCGTGATATTGAACAAACAAGCTAAAGAAGCCATTGTTGCGGTTACCTTTCAGGAATACTAACGCAGCCGACAGCGACCTGAAATCACTGTCAGCGTTCATCCAGATATTATAAGGAGCCAACGAACTTCTAATATGCCAGCGGCTATTTGGCATTACCCTCTTCAAGGCATACCAGAAAGAGATTTTTGGGGAAAATCCATGGCTGTGCACAAGGAACGACTTCTGAAAAACCCTGTCGTCATTGGTATGCATAAAATAGAGATCATGGCGGTATGATGCTCCAATGGCTACCATTTCATTCAACCACAATGATGAATGAATATTTGCATTAAGATATGTGGGATGGTTATTAAAAGAGATATCATAATGCTCCTCTGAGCTAATGGTGTTATAATGAGCAGAGGGAACCACAAAATATTGGGCCAAGGCTTCGGCACCGATCTCCAGATGCACCATACGGCCCCAAATTTTAGCAAAGGGTGTGATGACCGATGCAAATCCATCTACTGTCAACAGCGCATACTGCCCGTGCCGGTATTTAGTTTCATGCCACTTAACATCATCATTATTAGGACCTGCCGGATTATAATAGAGCACATGATACAGGTCGTAATCAGCTATTTCACGCATACTCAGAACACCTATCCCGATGCCGGCATACCGTTCGATAATATGTTCAGACTGCAGATAGTCCGGCATAAAAAACCCGGGGTGTGGCTCCTGCCCAAAATTGTTAAATGACATAAGCAGCACTATTGTCATTGTAAGAAAAACGGGATATCTGTTCATTATTTTCACGTCTGTTCCTTATTTATTTTTTACAAAGCGCAACACATCCAACCACAACAACATTTTCTGCCCAACACCTATATCAGGCATCAACAGTTTTTTAATCCTTTTGTTTTTGTTTCTTGCTGCCAGATGCCAGGCATAGCGTCCAAAATCATCTTTAATGGCTTTATTGGCATTTTGTTTAAGGAGTGTCTTCACCATAAAGAGATCCCTGTTTTGCGCAGCTATATGCAACGCTGTAAAACCATACATTGTTTTTTCATTCACATCAAGGTGTATGGCAGTCAATGCATTAACCATAACAGTATCCTTCATATAAACAGCATATTGCAACAAACTCAACCCCCCATTGGTCAGCATGTAAGGATTTGCTCCATGTTGCAATAGAAAAAGAACAGCATCTATATTCCCTGTTCCAATAAAATCGACAACAGGTGCTTCTTTTTTCTTTCCGGCCAACGACACATCAGCGCCATACTTCACCAAGGTGTTGGCCATAGCCATATTATTATATTCCAGGCAACAGAACAATGGTGTTCTTCCTGCGGTATCAATGACATCAAGGCGTAATCCGTTTACCACAGCCCAATTTAAAAAATCAACATGATTTACAAACACCACTTCATGCAACACATAACGTCCTTCATGGGGTGCATAATGGTTAATATCTGCACCAAGCAATACTGCTTTTTTCAACAATCGCTCATCGCCGTGACGCAGTGCGGGAATAAGAAATATCTCAGGATGCCTTTCAATATCATTAATAGAATAACCGGCATAGGGTGGTTTGGCAAGGATATCTGTCAATAAAATATTCTTATGGATAAACCGTACTGTTGAATCCGCTATTGCGGCAAAGGGGGCTATCCTGCTTTCTTTAATTTTCTCCAGTATAGGTAATGCATCAACAGGGTGTCCGCTTTTCAACAGCAGTGTAGCAGCCTTTATTCCTACATCAATGCGGGCAGGGATGATCTTCCAGGCATCAGTAAAAGCGATAGCGGCCTCTGTGATATTGCCTTTCTCTTCGAAGCTAAAACCCTCTCTGATATGGCTATCAAAGTCTGACCGTAATGTAACACAATGATACATCACGTCAACAGCAGGCATCAACGCAAAAGAGTCGGTATATTGTGCAACCTCCAGCCATCTGCGGGCTTCAAGGTATTCCCGGTTTTTATATTGTGCTGTTGCAGCCATCAGCGCAGCAGCAGGCCTTTTTTTCTGTTCCAGTGCAGCAGTGATGAGTGCATGGTAAAAAGCATCGGTATAGCGTCCTTCTTCAAACAACTCTTTAATCCCGGGAACAGCTTCAAAAATCGCTTCAGGATCCTGCTGCGCCATCGTCATCGTTACCTGGATGAGTAAGAGTATCAAAACAATATATTTCACCATAGTGCCTCCCATTTCTCTTGTTCCCGTTTCCAAAAAGCTTCAGCAGCACGGCGAAACGCCTCATTGTTATCATCTGCATCAATATAACAGGGTGCCTTACCGGTTGCATCAAAAGAGTGATCCGGAAATAACCACTTTTCCGGTGAATATGACAGGCCAAGGCCTTCCAGCATTAAAAGATAATGCTGATAGATATTACCGGGACTAAACATAAAAAACTGCTCGGCCCTATCAGACATCTGCGCCGGCCCATGACTAAGCTCTTGATTAACAGCCTTTAAGGCATCGGCCTTTAATGAAATAAGGGGCTTAACTTTCGGTGACACCAGCGGTTTCGCCAGGGTATTTTCAATGCTATTCACTTTGTCAACCATTAATTTATACCGCAATGTGATATCGTTATTGCAATGGAAAATCTCTTTGGCAATCAATTTCTCGACATCCCGCAATACTGTTTTGCTTACATTCTTTTGCGCCTGTAGAGTGTTGTCGTATTCCAACAAAGCACTATAGAAGAAGCGTATCGCGGTATCACCCTTATTGAGTTGCTCGCGAAACAGTGTAATCAATTCTTGATTCTTATTAAGATGATGATCAATCCGTTCATTTCTTAGCAATGCTGACTTTAACTTTGAGATATACTTTTTTTCCATAACGCTGATATCCTCAACCAATCCCCGGTGCCATAGTTGAAAGCTGTTTTGTAAGTCTGCTTCACATTGTTCGAGGTCTTTTTTCAGGACAACACGTTTATCGATATACTGTTTGAAAAGAATTGCATTATACTTATGGGCTTCTTCTGCCTCCCCGGCACTATCAATGGTTTCATCACTCTTCCTTATCTCCAGCTGTTTTATCACGCCGAGCAGTGAGTCAATACGATTGTTATGGTGTTGCAATTGTTTTCCTGCATCCACACAACGAGAAAAGTTTTCTAGGACAAGGCTATGATACTGGATTTCACCATACTGTGCTTTAACTATAACAGAAGAACCATAAAATAGTACAAGAAGCACAAAAACTATTTTGGTTTTTATCATAATAGTCTATTTTTATGAAACGGCCTTCTTACTATCTCTGAAAGGGCTGTTCCTCATTATTGCCCATGACAATGCTTATATTTTTTTCCACTGCCACAAGGACAAGGATCGTTTCTGCCTACTTTCTTCTCCACTTTAACGGGCTGCACTTTCTCACGTTGTTGCGTTCTAAAACCAAACTTCTCAACATCCTCTTTCGATGTTTTCATAGCGCTTCTATCGGTCTTTCTGATCCTTGCCTCCTGTATATCCACCTCTTTCTGCATAGGGAGGTTTCCTTTAATAAGGAATGAAACGATATCACGGTTGATGCTTTGGAGCATCACATCAAACAGTTTAAAAGACTCAAATTTATATATCAGCAGCGGGTCTTTTTGTTCATAGGTAGCATGCTGCACCGACTGTTTCAGGTCATCCATTTCTCTGAGGTGCTCTTTCCATGCGATATCGATCACCGAGAGGGTAACCGCTTTTTCGACACCTTTTATCAATGATTTCCCTTGCGATTCGTAAGCTTCTTCGAGGTCGACAGGGATTTGCATTGTTTTTATTCCGTCGGTAACAGGGATAGCAATCTTTTTATACCCTTGAGTATTATTTTCATAAACATCTTTGATAACGGGAAAAGCATTATCTGCAAACCTTTCACATTTCCGGCGGTAGTTTAATTCGGTTGTTTCATAGAGTTTATCTACGATATCTGCTTCATTAAGTTCAAAGAACTCATTCTCATTCACAGGAGCTTCGACACCGAGCAGTCTGATCAGTTCAATTTTAAACCCTTCATAGTCGCGCATTTCTTGATGTTGTTGAACGAGTGACTCTGCGACATCGAACATCATATTAGCGATTTCAAGAGAGAGCCGTTCGCCATAGAGAGCCGACCTTCGTTTTTGATAAATAGCGGTACGTTGGTTATTCATCACATCGTCGTACTCGAGCAGATGCTTGCGGATCTCGAAGTTGTGCGCCTCTACTTTTTTCTGGGCTTTTTCTATCGATCTGGTGATCATAGAGTGTTGAATGACTTCACCCTCTTTGATACCAATTTTATCCATAATTCTGGCGATCCTTTCGGACCCGAATAGTCTCATGAGGTTATCTTCGAGGGATACGTAGAACACTGATGAACCGGGGTCACCCTGTCGTCCGGCACGTCCTCGGAGCTGTCGGTCGACACGACGCGACTCATGCCGTTCGGTACCTATGATTGCCAGCCCTCCGGCTTCCTTAACACCTTTACCCAGCTTGATATCCGTACCCCTTCCCGCCATATTGGTAGCGATAGTCACAGCGCTTGGCTGTCCGGCTTCTGCAACAATATTTGCTTCACGTTGATGAAGCTTTGCATTCAACACATTGTGCTTGATCTTTCGGCGTGTTAACATACGGCTGAGCAGCTCCGAAGTCTCTACAACGGTAGTACCTACCAATACAGGACGTCCTTTTTTAATAAGGTCATCAATCTCATCAATCACGGCATTGTATTTCTCCCGGGTAGTTTTGAACACATAATCCTGCTGATCCATTCTCACTATCGGTTTATTAGTAGGTATCACCACTACATCGAGCTTATAGATATCCCAGAACTCACCGGCTTCTGTCTCTGCGGTACCGGTCATGCCGGCCAGCTTATTGTACATCCTGAAATAGTTTTGCAGTGTAATGGTGGCATATGTTTGTGTAGCTGCTTCCACTTTTACACTCTCCTTAGCCTCAATAGCCTGGTGCAAGCCATCGGAATAACGCCTGCCTTCAAGAATACGTCCGGTCTGTTCATCAACAATCTTCACCTTATTATCCATGATCACATAATCAACATCTTTTTCAAACAAACAGTAAGCCTTCAGTAATTGGTTGATGGTATGAACGCGCTCGGAAATTAAGGAGTAATCGACAAGCATCTTGCTTTTACGTTTATTCTTCTCTGTCTCACTCAGGTCAGATTTTTCAAGGTCAGCGATAGCAGAGCCTATATCAGGCAAGATATAAAAATCAGGATCACCTGTTGCTTCGGTAAGCAATTCAATACCTTTTTCTTTCAGATCGATGGAGTTGTGTTTCTCATCGATAACAAAAAACAGTTCATCATCAACAACATGCATATGTTTCCCCTGTTCCTGCATAAAGTGATTCTCTGTCCGCTGCATACCGGTCTTCACACCGGGTTCACTAAGGAACTTAATAAGGGCTTTATTTTTCGGCAATCCCCTGAAAGCTCTAAACAGCAATTTGTTTCCTTCTTTCTCATTATCTCCTTCATCGGGATTTGCCAACAGGTTTTTCGCTTCAGCGAGTAATTTTGTAACGAGATTGCGCTGGGCAGTATAGAGTTTTTGTATGATTGGGTTAAGCTGGTCGAACTCCTGTTTATCGCCTTGTGAAGTAGGTCCTGAGATAATCAACGGTGTACGGGCATCATCGATCAGCACTGAGTCAACCTCATCGACAATAGTGTAATTATGTGGCCGTTGTACCAGTTCCGAAGGGTGGGTTGACATATTATCACGCAGGTAATCAAAGCCAAATTCATTATTGGTACCATAGGTAACATCGGCGAGGTA
>JAVVFR010000091.1:0-6650 GCA_032250595.1 Bacteroidales bacterium
CATTGTTACCGATGCTGCTGTACGTCGATTACTTTTCGATGCAGGGGATATCATTGATGACCTTATGCTGCTCTGTAAAGCAGATATTACATCAAAAAACATCAAGAAAAAAGCTGCCTATATCAAGAATTTTGAACACGTTAAACAGAAAATTGTGGATATCGAAGAGCGCGACCGCATAAGAAACTGGCAGCCTCCTGTTTCAGGGGAAGTTATTATGGAAACATTTGATATCCCTCCCTCAAAAATTGTTGGGACCATCAAGACAGCTATTCGTGAAGCCATTCTTGATGGAGAGATCCCTAATAAATATGCCGATGCCTATCAATTTATGATCACTCAAGGACTAAAATACGGATTGAAAGCAGTTAACGCTAAATGGAATAATAACCCTCCTATATCAAAAAAGGAGGCCAACCAATGATGCATGAAAAAACCCTGGTAATTTTATGCGGGCCAACTGCCGTAGGTAAGACAAAAAGTGCTATTGCGCTTGCTCAACATTTTAAATCGGTCATCATCAGTGCAGACTCACGACAGTTTTACAAAGAGCTGGTCATCGGCACTGCAGCGCCCACACCCGATGAACTTGCCCAGGCAAAACACTATCTCACCGGGCATCTCTCCATACACGATTACTACAATGTATCGATGTATGAAAGTGATGCACTGCAAATCATCAATAATGAATTTAAACATCGCAACCTTGTTATCGCTGCCGGAGGCTCGGGGCTATACCTTGACGTGTTATGCCATGGGATCGACAACTTACCGGATGTGAACTTCTCCCTTCGAAAAGAGCTTGCCGGCAAACTGCAGGAAAATGGCTTGACATGGCTACAGGAAGAGGTTAAAAAATATGATCCTGCGTATTATGCAGAGACCGACATTAATAATCACAAACGATTATTGAGAGCATTGGAGATAATACATATTACCGGAAAGAGATACAGCGATCTAAGAGTCAGGGAGCTACAGCCCCGCCCTTTTAAAATTATAAAAACAGGACTTTTCAGAGAGAGGGAAATACTCTTCAACCGCATAGAAAAACGTACCGACCAGATGCTGGCACAAGGGTTAGAAAAAGAGTGCCGTGCATTATACCCCTGTCGACACTTGAATGCTCTGAATACGGTGGGTTATAAAGAGATGTTCCATTATTTCGATGGAACATATAACCTGGATCAAGCCATTGAGAAAATAAAAGTCAATACCCGTCGGTATGCAAAAAGACAACTGACATGGTTTAAACGCGATGCTGCCATCACCTGGTTTCATCCTGACGATACAGAGAAAATTATCACCCATATCAGAAAAACAGACAGTGAATAATTTTTCCACCCGGCAATTGTCAGGACCAGGCAATTTACTATACCACAACCATTAATTAATAATAGATAGGATAGTGCTCTTCGATTAAGTGATCACGCAACACTTCATTAAGGTTTTTTCGCCAATTAATTGCCGGTTTTGCCAGCATTATCTCAAGGGCAGGGAGGTCGTCAGTAAGAATTATGGCATCACTAACATCATCAAATGAATACTGATATTCACTAAGATGTATCACCTCAGCTTCTTTAAAATAAGATAAGGTATCACTATGGATTCCCTCCAGTGAAAAGGGTGATTTAGTGCCCACAATAATAAGGTTTTCATTACCATCCGGCACTTTACGTGTTTTTATCATAGTTACTTCGAAACCTGTTTTGTGGAGTGTTTTGTATATAGAGCGTGATGCTCTTCCTTCAACACCATCGGTGAAGCCGAAAAACTCAATTATCAGCATTCCATTGTTGCTCAGTTTTGATTTTATAGTAGAGAAACACTCTTTTGTTAAGAGATGCCAGGGCGCATTTTCTCCTAAAAAAGCATCTAACACAATAACCCCGTACTCTTTATCGATCTTTTCAATATAATGTCGTCCGTCATCAATAATAATATCTGCTCCGGGTTTCATATCGAAATAACGCCGTGCAAGGATTTCGAGCCTTTTATCAATCTCTACCACATCCAGAGAGTAACCAGCATGTAGCATCTCTCTAGCAAGCATCCCGCCACCCAATCCTACCAACAAAGCATCTTTATTATCTGCCGGGGCATTTTTCAATAACGGAGTAATAAAATATACATAATCGAGCAGGCTCTTCCCATCATTTCGGTTGTAGATGGTTTGCCAGGTATTATTTACCAGCAACCCCCGGGGTTTAACCGATTTATCATTCAGCAGCATCCCTTCAATATCCACTACTTTTACCTGCCCCAGAAGACCCTCAGAGGCATATTGTATGATCATACGTTGTCCGGCACCTTCACTGCTTCTCCATTGTGCTGCAACAGAAACAGTAATAAAGAGTAATATAAAAAGGGCCATCTTTCCTCTTCGCTTACCTCTGATAATAAGCAATGGCATCAATAACACAATAATACCCCAAACCAATGCAGTGGCTTTAATACCATACTGGGGGATGATATAGAAACCCAGTAATAAAGTATTTAACACTCCACCAACAGTGCTGATAGCATATACCCTGCCAGCCATTTTTCCGGTATCATCCATATCGTGCACCAATGCATGAATAATTGCAGGACTCACCATACCAAAAAGAAAAACTGGCGGAAACATAAATACCAGGAGCGAGATAATAAGACCAGTGATAATTGAAGCATCCAGTAAAGCTTTCATTATAACATTGCTTGCAAAAGGCATTAATAGCAGAAAAAACCCTGAAAGCAACAATACTACAAACAATATTCTCTTTGGCGCATGTTTAGTGGTGAGCCATCCACCGGTATAATATCCGGCAGCGAGACCAAAAAGCGTTACTGCCAACACTGCTGCCCATGAATATATGGTAGTCCCGAAAAATGGCGCAACCATTTTTGCTCCCAATAACTCTGCAGCCATTACCGCTGCTCCTTCAAGAAAAGCAATGAGCAGCAAAATAATACCACGGGGATTGGATAAATCATTATTCTTTTGTTGTTGCATCATCCTATTTAAGTTTGTCGCAATATATAAAAAGTTAGGTATACTACGAGCAACTTTTAATCGTTTTTATTTGTTATAATTGTAGCTAAAATTAGTTTTTTAAACAAAATCAAATAGTTGAATTAATAAATAATTAGTAAATTTGTTTGCTATTGACTAACACAACACTGCTAATGATAAAAAAGTTATTTCTTTCTTTTGTTTGGGTTTTTGCAATCATAACACTTTCATATTCACAAGTTTACACAGGCTCTGCTGCACAACAACTGGTCTCAGGTGCTGAAAAAGTGTGGATTAAAGAAAATGCTGCTTTCCCTTCCTATATTGCTTTTAAACCAGGTAACGAAATAAAACAAGATGACCTGCTGCTTTGGTTATATAAGTTTTACAACCTTTCTGAAGGGTCAGGAATAAAGGCAATAAACTCAGAACAAACCGGTGAAAAAACACACACCCGATACAAGCTAACCTATCAGGGAAAAGAGCTCTTTGATCAAATGATCGTAGTGCATAGTAAGGCAGGGTTGATATATGCCATCAATGGCGATATTAATCCTGATGTTACTCCGGCAAATAGTATTCTGCTTAATGAGCAAGCTGCCTTAGCATATGCACTTAACCATATTGATGCAGATGAATACAAATGGGAGATGCCTTCTGAAGAAGCGCATATCAAAGCAGAAACCGGGGATGCCCATGCTACCTATTTTCCAAAGGGAGAAATATTATTGTATAAACCCAAGGGAGCATTTAATTATCATTACGTTTATAAGTTTAATATTTACGCCAACAGGCCTTTATATCGTGCTGAAGTATTTGTTGATGCTGCATTGGGCACCGTACTTTTTGAGAATCTGTTGATACATCCTGCTGATGTAAACGGCACCGCGGTGACCAAGTACAGTGGCACAAGAACAATTGTTACTGACAGTACAGGTACAACATATCGCTTACGTGAATATACGCGTGGTAACGGTATAGAGACTTATGATATGAACAGGGGCACCAGTTACGGCAGTGCCGTAGATTTTACAGATGCTGATAATTATTGGAATAACTTTAACAGCAACCTTGATGAAGTTGCCACTGATGCACATTGGGGTACAGAGATGACCTATGATTATTATTACCTGAGATATACCAGGAACAGTATAAACAACAACGGTTTTGCGCTAAAGAGTTATGTTCACTACGACAACAACTATGTAAATGCTTTCTGGGACGGCCAGCGAATGACTTATGGGGATGGAAATGGCGGGAGTATAACACCCTTAACCGCCATTGATATAACAGCGCACGAAATAACCCATGGTTTAACCTCCTATACAGCAAACCTTGTTTATCAGGACGAATCGGGTGCACTCAATGAAGCTTTCAGTGATATCTTTGGAACTGCCGTAGAATGGTATGCCAAACCAGCGGGTGCCAACTGGACGATAGGAGAGAATATAGGCATGACACTCCGTTCCATGGCTAATCCTAATCTATATGGTGATCCTAAATGCTACCATGGAAACCACTGGTATTTTGGCACAGGAGATAACGGTGGGGTCCATACAAACAGTGGAGCATTAAATTACTGGTTCTATTTGTTGTCAGAGGGAGGCAACGGCATCAACGACAACAACGACACCTTCAGTGTATCGGGTATCACTATCGATTCGGCAGGTGCTATTGCCTATAGAATGCTCACCACTTACCTCACAAACAGCAGTCAATATATTGATGCAAGGTTTTATGCTATTCAGTCAGCCATTGATCTGTTTGGCCCCTGCTCCCCTCAGGTTGAAGCTACCAACAATGCTATGTATGCCATTGGCGTTGGAAATCCTTATGTGCATGGCGTAGTGAGTGATTTTTTAGCCGACAATACTACTTTTTGTGCTCCCCCTGCAACAGTAAACTTCTCAAATCAAAGCACCAACAGTATCGCGCTGGCATGGGATTTTGGTGATAGCACCACAAGCACTGCAACCAACCCCACACATACCTACAACAACTATGGTGATTATACTGTTACCTTGCATGTATCAGGTGGCAGCTGCGGACAAGATACCGCTGTTAAAATTGATTATATCAGTATTGATCCTTCAAACCCCTGTATTTATAACATGCCTGAGAGTGGCGCTTCACTGATCACCACATGTGATGGCATTCTTTATGATAGCGGAGGAAACCAGGTATATCATAATAATACCAATTCAATAGTAACTATTGCACCTCCCGGAGCAATGAGCATTACACTGAATTTCCAAAGCTTCTCATTTGAATCGGGATATGACTTTTTGCATATCTATGACGGAATTTCAACCACCGCTCCACTCATTGGCACTTACGATGGTAATACCCTGCCAAATGGAGGTTTAATTACCTCCTCAGGTGGTAGTATCACACTACAGCAATCTACCGATCAATATTTACAGGAAGACGGGTTTATGTTAAACTGGACATGTGTATATCCTTCCGCCCCACCGGTAGCCGATTTCAGAGCATCCGACACTGCAAGTTGTGATGGCAAAATATCTTTTATAGATATGTCAACCAATGGTCCTGTATCATGGGCTTGGGACTTTGGTGATGGGACAACATCATCATATCCTGCTCCTACCCACATATATCAAAATAACGGAGTATACACGGTCAGCCTTATTACATCCAATGCTTTTGGCACTGATACAGTTCAAAAAACAAATTTTATCACCATTAACAAACCCAATATTCCGGTAATAAAACCTGCCTTGATTTGTAATAGCGGGCAAGCTTCGATGATAGCAGACAATCCAAACGGAGATGTTTATTGGTATACCACTTCTGTTGGTGGAACGCCGGTACATATTGGAGACACTTTCCAAACACCTGTATTAACACAAACTACCACTTACTATGCTCAAGAGGTAATCCAGAAGACTCCAGTCTTCGGTGCTAAACCGGACAATAGTGGCGGCGGAGCCTACTTTACTTCAAGCGCACAACATGGGATCTACTTTAATACTTATGAGCCTGTAACCCTAAAATCTGTTTTGGTATATGCCGGCACTTCGGGAAACAGAACCATTCAACTTCAAAATCAAAACGGCATCGTAATAGAATCGAAAACGGTTAGTATTCCACAGGGCACCAGCCGTATCACCCTTGATTTCAACATCCCTGTTGGCAGTGAGTACCTCCTTGCGGGGCCTCTCTCTCCCAACCTATACAGGAATAGCAGCGGTTTATCATATCCTTACCTTGTAGGAAACCTTGTCAGTATCACCAAAAGCACGGCTACCTCAGACCCGACAGGTTATTATTACTACTTCTACGACTGGGAAGTAGAAAAATTACCTTGCAGAAGCCTTAGAAAGGCAGCAACAGCATTCGTTTCTCCTGCAGCACCTGTCGCTTCATTTACCTATACACAATCACAAAATGCAGTTAGCTTCACTAATACAACAGTCAACCCGGCAGTTAACAGTTGGAATTTCGGTGATGGCAATTTCAGTATATTTGATAACCCTTCACACAACTATTCCTACATTGGGCTTTTTGATGTTACGCTGACTGCTGAAAATGGTTGTGGTATTGACTCCACTACACAACAAGTGAATGTTACTACCATTGGCCTCGAAGATACAGAAAAGAGTGATATTCTTCAGGTGTATCCTAACCCAACAAAAGGTTC
>JAVVFR010000092.1:0-6636 GCA_032250595.1 Bacteroidales bacterium
AGAATAAATACAATAAAGAAATTGCCGAAGATAATTATTACTATTTAAGAAGCTGTATACGGCAAAACTTTTTCCCGGGAGCAGAAAAGGTTTTTATTGATATAATGCGAAACAAACTTAACAAAGACATCTGCGATGATCAGCATCATACCACATGCACAGGTATTGGATATCATAGTGATATTGTTCCCTATGACACTTTCCAGGTGATGGTGGCAAGACAATTTTCACTGATGACGGAAAAAGGGTACAAAAACGCTGCTGTCTCTTGTATCACCTCTTTTGGTGGATACAATGAAGTACTTGAAACATGGAAAGAGTTCCCTGAGGAGGAAGCCAGGGCCAGGCAAAACCTAAAGACAGCAACAGGAAAAAGCTTTAACAAACCGGAAAATCTTACACATTGCTGCGACATCATATATAAATTCCGAGATGAGATAGCGCAGCAGGTCAAATACAAGCTTATCAACCAAAAAACCGGTCTTCCATTGAAAATTGTTGATCATATTGGATGTCACTATGCCAAAATTTTCCCGGAAAAAGGTGTGGGGGGAGCAGAATATTCGACGGTATTAACTGGTTTGATTGACGCATGGGGCGGCCAGCAAGTAAACTATCCGGAGAAAAGGCACTGTTGTGGTTTCGGTTTCAGGCAATATCTGATAAAGAACAATAGGAGCTATTCAATCTCTAATGCTAAGAAAAAATTTGTAAGTATGGAACCTTATAAGCCAGATGCAATTGTAACTAATTGTCCTGGATGTAACATGTTTTTAGACCGATGGCAATATGCGTTGGCTCAAATTGAAGGAAAGACTTTCGGAGGAGGCAGCAATGGCATCCCGGTGCTAAGCCAGGAGGAACTTGCCGGATTGGTTCTTGGATATGATCCATGGGATATAGGGCTCCAAATGCATCAGGTTGACCTCGAACCATTATTAAAAAAAATGGGGGTAGTTTATGATCCCGAAAAGAAATACATCGGAATAAATAAAAAACAACTAAAAACTCCTGAATTTACAGGATGTTTCAACCATTAATATTTTTATATGGGTAATCAACAACATATTGCAATTATTGGTGGCGGCATAGCCGGGATGGAAACAGCTTCAACATTGGCAGCCCAACACTATAAAGTTACCATCATTGAAAAAGAAGATACAACAGGCGGAAAACTAAACAATTGGCATCATCTATTCCCGGATTTTTCTGACCCGGCAGAGATTATTGCTGAAAGTAAAGCAAAGTCGACTGAGAACCATGTTGATATCATTTACAATACGGAGATAACACACATTGAAAAAAAGGACAATCGCTTTGTTTTATCCGACAATAAAAACATAACAATATATTCAGACGCAGTAGTTTTAGCCGGGGGGTTTTCTCTTTTCGATGCTACGTTGAAAGAAGAATATGGTTACGGATTATTCGATAATGTTATCACTTCTGCTGATTTTGAAAAACAATTAAAAACGAAAAAAAAATTCACTACAGCGCAAGGGCTTCCTCCAAAACGGGTTGGCATCATTCATTGTGTAGGATCACGTGATGCTAAAACAGGCAACACTTACTGTTCTAAGGTATGTTGTATTACAGGCATCAAACAGGCTATTGAGATCAATGAAATGATTCCCGATTGTGAGATTTACTGTTTCTATATGGATCTACGTCTCTACGGATCCACTTTCGACAGTTTATACCTTAGAGCACAACAAGAGCATAAAATACAATTTGTACGGGGACGATTATCAGAAGTATCTGAAAAACAAGACAAGCACTTACAGATTAAAGCTGAAGACACTCTCTCAGGTAAGCCATTGAGGATGAATGTTGATATGATTATTCTGTTAATTGGCATGGAACCAACAGCAATAAAGGAGCAACTGGTTGAGCATAATACTATTCAATTGGATGATAATGGTTTTTTTAAGTCAGCAAACATTCATAACCAAAGAAACAGCACCATACAGGAAGGGGTATTTATGGCAGGGACTTGCATATGTCCTATGTCAATAAACGAGGTCATTGAGAATGCCCGCTCTTGTGCACTCTCTGTAATTAACTATCTTAGAAACAATGCATTATGAACGAATTAAGCTATCTAAAGCCATCATCAAGGCAGATTGATTTTGATTATTTTGACAATCGTGTATTGTTGTATGTGTTAGAACACGAGACCTCTTTTATTACCTGCATCTCATGCGGTGGATGTACTGCCACATGCAGTGCTGGGAACCTGATAAACTTCAACGTACGTAAAATCGGTCTCTCTTTGCGGCGCGGGGAAATAGATACTTTATCTAAAGAGATACAGAAATGTATGTTTTGTGGAAAATGCACATTGGTTTGCCCCCGGGATATTAATATTCGAAATGTGATATTGCTTATCAAAAAGCGTATTACTCAGTTAGAACAGGACAATTAACAACTATAATGGAACAATTTATCATATTGCCATTTCTTATCGGTTTTTCTTATTTAATAGTCGTATTGATCTATCGGTTTATTAAATGGATACGTGGTTTGTCGAAAATGGACAAGCTACGTCTCGTAAAGTCTTTAAGAATAAAAAGAATTCTGGTTTCCCTAAAAGAAGTATTTTTTGAATCCCTGTTGCATCGGAAAATCATCAAAAAGAATCCGGTATTAGGATATATGCATATGAGCCTGGCTTTTGGGTGGTTTCTGCTTATCGTTATTGGCCATCTGGAAGCAGTGGTTGCTAAAGACAGCCTTTTTGTTCCTGTTTATATACCCGTTTTCTTTCGCTATTTTGAGAGTAGTAAAGCGTTTGCTTTTTCAGGCATCTTCACTTTTGTCATGGATTTGCTCCTTTTATTTGTTCTAACAGGCCTTTTTCTTGCTATTATTAAAAGATTTAAAAAACGTATCTTTGGATTAAAGAGAACTACACGATTGAAGACCGGTGACAGAATTGCCTTACTATCCCTGTGGCTAATTTTTCCTTTGCGGTTATTGGCAGAAAGCACAAGTGCAGCTATTCACAACAACGGTGGATTTCTCACCTCAACTTTCGGTAATGTTATCAACCAGGTATTTAATCCTGAAATAATTAACTTCCCCTTTTGGGTAGCCTATTCGGCAGCGCTCGGTTTTTTCTTTGTTGCATTGCCAAACTCCCGATATATGCATATCCCGGCAGAAGTTCTGTTTATTTTTATTCGTAATGCCGGCATTAAATTAAAAAAACAAAATAATACCTACACCGATATTCAAGTCTTCTCATGCTCAAGGTGTGGCATTTGTCTCGATGATTGCCAGTTAACAGAAGCCGGCATACAAGATACCCAATCGGTTTATATTTTAAAAAGAATTCGAAATAAAAACCTAACTGATGAGCAGCTTTTTAATTGTTTGATGTGTGGCAAGTGCCAATCGGATTGTCCGGTAGGTATTGACACTATCGATCTGCGTATCACACAACGTATAGAATCTACGCTGCAATACAACTCTTCTTATAACTATCTCGACCATCTGCCGGCCCCTAAAGCAGAGACAGTATATTATGCAGGATGCATGACGCATCTTACACCAGGCATAATCAATGCAATGGTGAGTATCTTTGCTATTGTCGGAGAGCAGGTATGGTTTATGGATCAAGAGAAAGCCCCTTGTTGTGGCCGACCCCTTATGCATGCCGGGCAATATACCGCAGCCTCGAAACTTATTGAAAATAATTCCAATAAGATTATTGCCTCAGGAGCAAAAAGATTAATTGTGTCTTGTCCTATCTGCTACAAAGTATTTAAAGAAGATTATCAACTACCTCATATTGAAGTTCAATTCCATGCCGATTACATTTTAGGTATGATCCAGTCAAAAAGATTAAACTTGATGCAATCAGGAGCCAGGATTGTTTATCATGATCCGTGTGAGCTGGGTCGTGGCATGCAAATGTATGATCAGCCACGCGAAGTATTAAAACGTACCGGTAATCTTATCGCTATAAAAAATGAAAAAGAATTGGCACACTGTTGTGGGGGCAGCCTGGGAAATTTAAAGATAAAGCAACAAGAGAGAAAAATTTTACAAGAACACGCAGTAAACGATTATCTTCAACATAACCCTGATCTATTGATAACAGCGTGCCCGATGTGTAAAAAAACCTTTAATCGCAACAAAGGAATAAAAGTGCTGGACATTGCAGAAGTTGTATTAAACCACATTATCAAACCGCCAGAAACATTCGTTCATAAAAACAGCCCCCCCTGGACTGAAGATGCCAAGATCAAAGCCTTGAATGTAACGTTATGATAATAGATGTACGATGTTATTTTCAACAAATCCCAGGTTTTAATTATGGGTCAACACGTTTAATATTAGCACCGAGTGCAGATAATCGTGAATCAATGTTTTCATAGCCTCTGTCTATCTGCTCAATATTTTCAATAATACTGACCCCTTTAGCGGATAGTGCGGCAATAAGCAAGGAAACCCCGGCTCTGATATCGGGAGAGGACATACGGATACCACGCAGGGGTGTATTCCTGTTCATCCCGATCACTGTAGCTCTGTGTGGATCGCAAAGGATAATCTGTGCGCCCATATCTATCAGTTTATCGACAAAGAAGAGCCGGCTCTCAAACATTTTTTGATGAATAAGCACACTGCCTTTGGCCTGTATTGCAGTCACAAGCACAATACTAAGCAAGTCGGGGGTAAACCCAGGCCATGGTGCATCGGCAATGGTGAGTATCGATCCGTCGATAAAGGTCTCTATCTCATACTCCTCCTGTGCAGGGATATAGATATTATCGTTCTGCTTTTCAAACTGTATCCCTAATTTACGATACACATCAGGAATAATACCCAAATTATCGTAATTTACATTTTTAATGGTTATTTCACTCTGTGTCATCGCGGCCAGGCCGATAAAACTACCCACTTCAATCATATCTGCCAGCAGATGGTGGTTGGTCCCTTTCAACCTGTCAACACCTTGAATACGAAGCAGGTTTGATCCAATACCGTCGATAACGGCACCCATCCCCGACAGCATTCGGCAAAGCTGAACAATATAGGGCTCACAGGCTGCATTAAAAATAGTAGTGGTGCCTTTGGCAAGAACAGCAGCCAGAATAATATTGGCGGTACCTGTCACTGAAGCCTCATCAAGCAGCATATAACATCCTGACAATCCTTTTGTCTCTATCATAAAAGATTTTGTCGCAGCATCATGATGAAACTGTGCTCCCAGCTTCTGCAACCCGATAAAATGGGTATCGAGGCGGCGTCTGCCGATCTTGTCACCACCGGGATGTGGGAGATATGCCTTCCCAAACCTGGATAGCATCGGGCCTATGATCATTACCGATCCACGTAAACTCTTTGCTCTCTGGATATAGTCAGCATGATGCATCATATCCGGATTCACCTCTGCAGCACAAAAAGTATAGGTATGATCCCCTATCTTGCTTACCGCAACATTTAGTACTTCAAGAAGTTCAATAAGCTTATTTACATCCTGTATATCAGGCACATTGCTGATGGTAACGGTCTCTTCGGTAAGTAACGTTGCGGCAACAACCTGCAACGCCTCATTTTTTGCTCCCTGTGGTGTTATTTCACCACTAAGCCTTTTTCCGCCTTGTATTTGATATGCTCCCATAACACTGTTTTAATCAATATTATGACAAAGCTAATTATTTTTAATCATCTTGCCATTAAAAAACAATAAAAGAAATCATGAATGGATGGAGGCTATAAAAAACAACCGGGATTAATTACGTTTGGGTCGCTTATTGTAACGTTGGTTGTTACTTCGTTGCTGTTGTGGCTTCTTCCTTTTCTTTGCCTGATATTGACTTTTGGCTAGAATATCGGTAGTTTTCTCAAGGGTAAATCCTTCGGGCAGAGTAAGTTTTCCGTCAGATAAAGCTTCCAGGTGTCCTGTGATCACTTCATCATTCACTGAATCACGATTCCAGGTAAGATAGCTCTTCTTAAGATGATTTGCGACGAGTTTCACCAATACCTCTTTCTTCTCCTCATCATCAATGGCCACAATACGGTCGATAATAAACTCTATATTTTTACCGTAATGTCTGTATTTGATTCCATTACTATGGTATTTAAGCTTCTCCGGCCTTCTCGACATAACATCACTGGGAGGCTTTGGGTAAGGGCTGTCGACATCAAGCTTAAAATCAGAGATGATAAACAGGTGGTCCCAGAGCTTTTGCTTATAGTCTGCAACATCTTTATTGTTTGGATGGAGCTGTGCCATCACATTAACAATAAGATTTGCCAAACGGTTGCGCTTTTCTCGGTCTTCAAGCGTAATAGCGTAATCGACCATCTTCTGTACATTTCTTCCATATTCTGGAATAAGTAGTTTATTGCGGCTTGTATTGTATTCCATCAATGCTTTAATTTGTTTTCAATAATACTGTTTTGTATTGGATACATGAGGTTTATAAAAAATATCCTGAAAAATTTATAATAGGTGAGCATTTTTTTATTCTGCCACAAATGTACTACAATTTTATGATATAGCAAAATTTTGGATATAACTTTTCAGACACCAGCCTCTGTTTATAATGCTCACATCTCATTATTATACCATTTTCAACAGCGCTCCAGTTTGGCAAAACGGAGCAACAGTTTTTTCTGTCC
>JAVVFR010000093.1:0-6551 GCA_032250595.1 Bacteroidales bacterium
TGAAAAATGGTCGTTAAGGCCGCAGTAAAGCACATCAATTTTCTGAAGGGGTATGTGATAGGTCTTGCTGATGTCTTGTTTGGAATATTCGGATACAGTGCCAATGCCTTTTGCTAATGCAGCAAAGGTTCTGAAATTGTTTCTGTAAAGTTTTCGGTAAGCCGGTGCCAAAAACTTTGGGAAATGCTCAAAATTAAGGTCATGGATCACAACATACGAAGGTTCACTATAACGATGGGAGAGGAATCCGTCTGGAGATAGAAAAAGATGGGGTTTGATATCAGATAAGACTTTTGGAATAGTATAATCAAACCAGTATTTTATTAGCCAGGGATGACGTGTTACCGGTCCGGCTACAACAGGGGTGATGTTATCAGTGAAGATGAAATCGTCATGGTAAGGCCGGTCAAAAATAAAATAGAACTGATGTTCCGGGTGGTTTTTGGTGATTCGTTTCAGGCATTCGTAAGTAAACCAACCGATCCCATCCATACGGTCTTTTATTAATAAGCGGGTATTTACGGCAATTTTTAATTGTTGCATGTAGTAAGAATCTTTTTATTGTTGCAAATATCTGCAATTTTTGTAAGATATTATGCCTATTATTTAATAAGATGCTATACGCTATTGTTAAAAATCCAACCACAATAAAAAAAGCCTTGTGCGTTAAAAAATATGTAGATACATTTGCCTGATGCAGCGTAAGTTTCTGATAAACCTGGCGATATTGCTTTCCCTGAATCTTTTGGTAAAGCCTTTTTATATCTTCTTTATCGATATGAAAGTGCAGAATATTGTGGGTGCTGAAGAGTTTGGGTTTTATTTTTCGCTTTTTAATTTTTCGATGCTGTTCAATATTTTTCTTGATATGGGTATTACGAATTACAACAATCGTAACATATCACGGCATCGTCATTTGTTGAATAAATATTTTAGTGGAATTGTAGGATTACGTTTTGTGCTTGCTGTAGTGTATGCCGGAGTTTTGTTTTTGGTAGCGATAATAGCAGGATACAACGAACGGCAACTCTATTTTCTTATTTTTCTCTCTTTTAATCAATTTTTGATTTGGTTTATCTTTTATTTACGTTCAAATATTGCAGGATTACATCTCTTCAAAACAGATAGTATTATCTCTGTGCTCGATCGTTTGGTTATGATCCTGATATGCGGATATCTCATCCTCTCTTATGCCTCCAGTGGGATGTTTCGGATAGAGTGGTTTGTTTATTGTCAGACAGCTTCTTATTTTTTAACCGCGATAGTAGCGCTGCTGATTGTTATACGAAAATCAGCTTTCAGACGGTTAAATTGGGATATCAAATTTTTTAGGGTTGTATTGCGTCAGAGTTTTCCATTCGCTTTACTTACGCTGCTTATGGTGTTATATAATCGTATCGACAGTGTGCTGCTAGAACGTTTGTTACCCGGCTCTTTAGGGGCAACCCAAGCAGGGATTTATGCTGCTGCTTTTCGTATCCTCGATGCTGTAGTCATGGTCTCATATCTCTTCTCTGTGCTTTTGTTGCCTATTTTCTCAAGAATGATAAAGTTAAAAGAGAAGATTGATACCCTGGTGAGACTCGCTTTCTCATTATTACTGATTATTGCAGGCTCAACAGCTTTAATATCACTGCTGTATAACAATGAAATAATGTCTGCTCTGTATAATCAATTTGCAGCCGATTCTGCACATGTATTTCCGGTTATTATGTTATGTTTTATCCCTATCTCCATCACTTATATCTTTGGTACCTTATTAACCGCAAACGGTAATATGCGGCTGCTTAATATCACAGCATTGGCTGGAGTAATAGTTAATGTGATCCTGAATTTAATTTTAATACCTGTTTTTTTCGCCTATGGGTCAGGTATTGCAAGCCTGATATCGCAATCATTAGCAGCGATCATTCAAATGTTGATTGCCTTTAAGATCTTTAAACTTCATTTTGGATGGCGATATTTCTTGCGGTTACTGATGTTTTTTATAAGTATTACTATAACCGGGATTGGTTTACGCTATTATTGCGAAAACTGGCTGGTTGGTATAATGCTAACTTTTATCATGGTGGTAGTGTTAGCTTTTCTTTTCAGATTGATACGTTTTAAAAGCTTATGGTTGTTCTTGCATAAGCAATCTGATGAAACAAGTTGATAAAAAGCTGTTTTGCAATTTAATTATAGATAGCTGATAATTCTTTTTTATTTATTTTTGACGACTAAAGAAACATACACAAATATATTATGGCAGATAAAGCAAGCAAAAGAGATGACTTTAATTCAATAAATTTTCTCTTGTTCTTATGGAAATGGAGGAAGGTGTTGATAATAACAGTTATAGTGTCAGGAATAGCAGCCGCAATTTTTTCAGGTCCTGCCTTTATCACACCGTTATACAAGTCTGAGGTGATTCTTTTCCCTACCTCTACCAATTCGGTATCCAAAGCATTAATGGATGAAACACCCGGTCAAAAGCAGGATATTATGGAGTTTGGTGAAGAAGCAGAAGCTGAACAGATGCTGCAAATACTGAATTCCAGTGTAATTCGTGATAAGGTGATTAAAAAGTATGACCTGATGAATCATTACGACATAAACCCAAAGTCAAAGTATGCTTTAACAAATTTGCATAAAGAGTATAACAGCAATATCACATACAAGCGTACTGAGTTTATGGGGGTGCAAATAAAAGTAATGGATAAGTCACCTGAGATTGCAGCTAATATTGCCAACGATATTGCCGAGTTCCTTGATTCAACAAAAACCGCTATCCAGCGTCAACGATCAATGCAGGGATTCAGGATTGTTGAAGAAGAGTATAAGATTATGGAAGAGGATATTAGAGAAGCTGAAGACTCACTCAGAAAGTTACGAGAACTGGGTGTTCATGATTATGAGTCTCAATCTGAAATGATCAATCAGCAATTGGCTATTGAGATTGCGTTGGGCAGGACAGCCAATATTAATCGATTGAAAGAGCAACTCGATATTTTAGCGAAATATGGCGGTGCTTATGTTTCTTTGCGTGATGCATTGGAGCATGAGAAGAAGAATTTTGCTGAGTTAAAAAAGTCGTACAAAAAAGCAAAAGTTGATGCTGAGGCTTTTATATCGCAGAAATTTGTTGTTGATCACGCGTATGTTGCAGAGAAAAAGTCATATCCGGTGCGTTGGCTCATTGTTGTGGTTTCTGCCTTTTCAGCATTTGTGTTGGCAATAATTGTTTTGATACTGATTGAGCAGATTAAGCGAATCAGTAAGTTAGAGGATTTAACCGTTTAAAAAACAGGAGTGTCTTTGCTGGCAATTAATAAAAATCGTTCTGCAGTAATTACTTTGATCGTAGTGCTGCTTTTTGTAGCAGCAAATGCGATATTTGTTGCCTATGAGCATTATTGGTTTTCTTTACTCCCCGTTGGCCTCTTAATTATTGGCCTATACTTCGTTTCACTTGACAAGATTTTTTTCTTAATAGTTTTTTTAACACCCTTATCCATTACGTTATCTGATTATGAATCTATGATAGGGCTGGCAATACCTACTGAACCGCTAATGGCGGGAGTGTTGCTGGTTTTTATTTTTAAACTGCTGTATGATAACCCTGTTACACGTTCATTTCTGCAACACAGGGTTACTATTGTTGTAATTTTGGGTTTAGTATGGATGTTGATCACCTCTGTTACCAGTGAGATACCTTTGGTTTCTTTCAAGCAGTTTATAGCTCGTTTGTGGTTTGTTGTTCCATTTTATTTTTTAGCCGTATTGATTTTCCGTAACGCTTCAAACATGCGGTTGTTTCTCTGGCTTTTCCTGATCCCGATGGCAGGGACTATTGTTTATACTACTTTGATGCATGCCACCTATGGCTTCGATGGAGACGTAGCCCATTGGGTTATGTCGCCTTTTTACAACGATCATACTGCTTACGGAGCGGTAATTGCTATGTATGTACCGATATCGGTCTATTTTGTTTTCGACAAATCCTATTCACGTTTGCAGCGTATCATTAGTAGTTTGTTTGCAATAATAGTTATTACTGGCCTGGTGTTAAGTGTAAGCCGTGCTGCGTGGCTTTCGGTGGTGGCGGCTTTAGGGATCTTTTTCATTATTCATTTCAGGATAAAGTTTCGATGGATATTTCTTGGGCTGGCAGTGGCTTTAGGGTTATTCTTTGTTTTTCAGCGTTCAATAATTCAGAAGCTTGAAAAGAACAAGCAAGATTCAGAGGTCACCGATTTTGCGAAGCATGCCCAGTCAATATCCAATATCTCTACAGATGCATCCAACCTGGAGCGTCTCAACCGTTGGGCTGCTGCTTTCCGGATGTTTAAGGAGCGTCCGCTGCATGGGTGGGGGCCAGGAACATATCAGTTTGTATATGCCCCTTTTCAGCATTCAAAAGATTTGACGATTATCTCTACCAATGCAGGAGATAAAGGGAACGCACACAGTGAATATTTTGGTCCGCTTTGTGAGCAGGGAGTACCCGGGATGTTGTTTATGGTATTGCTGTTTATCATGGTAATTATCACTGCTGTCAAAGTGATTCATGCCTCTGTTGATAAACGGTTTAAACATCTTATCATTGCAGTGTTTCTGGGTTTGATAACCTACTATTTTCATGGAATACTTAATAATTTTCTCGATACCGATAAAGCCTCTGTGCCTTTTTGGGGCTTTACTGCCATGATAGTGGCTGCTGAATTATATCATATACAAGAAAAAAGCACTAAAGAGAAAATAACAAAGGAGGCGCAGGATTGACACCGGAAGTTTTTAGTAATAACAGGCTATGAATCAGTTATAATTTTTCGGTGATTTCTGCTAAAATACGTGGCAGGTTTTTAATAAGAGCAAGCTCTTTCATTTTATCTTTTGCAACAGCTACGGGTATTCCAAAATATACAGTATTGGCTTTCAGCGATTTGCGAACACCGGACTTTGCCAATATCTCCACTCCCTCTTCAATAACAATATCTTTTTGGATGCCTACTTGCCCCCAGATGGTAACGTTGTCTTTGATAACAGTAACTCCTGCAATGCCTACCTGGCTGGCAATAAGGCAGTTTTTGCCGATCACAGTATCGTGGCCAATCTGAATAAGGTTGTCGAGTTTAGCGCCATGACCAATTACTGTATCTCCCGACACCCCTCTGTCGATGGTGCAACTTGAGCCAATCTCCACATTGTCGTGTATAATCACCCGTCCACATGATAACATTTTGTCATAATGATCGGGCCGGCGTTTAAAATAGAAGGCATCACCTCCGATAACTGTATTTGAATTGATGGTCACATTGTTGCCTATCTCACAATAGTCGTTTATTGTAACATTGGCATGAATAATACAATTTTGTCCTATTTTAACATGATTGCCAACAAATACACCGGGTTGCAACTGTGTTCCCCTGCCAATAACAGCGGTGTCTGCTATCATGGCGGTTGCAGGAATAAAAGGACGGAAAATTTTAACAATAGCAATATACGCTGCAAAGGGGTCTTCGGTATAAAACAACACTTTGTTTTTAGGACATGTGACCTCTTTATTGATAATAATGGCAGTAGCATTCGACTGCAATACTTTATCGTAGTATTTTGGATGGTCAACAAAAGTGATATCACCGGGTTCTATCATATGAATTTCGTTGATACCTGTTATCTCTGTTGTTTCCTCACCGATAAGCTGTGCGTTAATCAAAGTGTTGATTTCACGTGCAGGATATGCTCGTTCAAATTTCATTTTGTTTCAAAATAGATAGTTAATAATATATTACCTTACTCTTTAACACGTTCCACATATGCTCCACCGGCACGGGTATCGACTTTAATTTTTTCTCCTGTATTAATAAACAGAGGCACCATAATCTCTGCTCCGGTTTCAACGGTTGCAGGTTTTAAGGTATTGGTGGCAGTGTCGCCTTTAACGCCGGGCTCGGTGTAAGTGATTTCAAGAACTACAAAAGGTGGAAGTTCAACGAAGAGGGCAGCTTCTGTTTCTGTATGAAATGATATCTCTACTTCTTGTCCTTCCTTCATCAGCTGAGGCGCATTGATGATCTCTTCAGAAATCGGTATCTGTTCAAAAGTTTCAACATTCATCATTTGGTAGCCGGTGTCGTCTTTATATAGATATTGATACTTCCTTCTTTCAACACGTTGGATATTGATTTTTACTCCGGCGTTAAAAGTATTCGGAATAACCCTTCCGGTTTTGATGTTCTTCAATTTTGTGCGAACAAAGGCACCCCCTTTGCCGGGTTTTACATGTTGGAACTCAACGATTGTCCATAACTCACCGTTATATTCTATGCACAATCCGTTTCTAAAATCAGCAGTTGTTGCCATATCAGTAGTTTGCAATGTTTATTTGGCAAAGTTAATTCAATTTCCTGTATTTGAAAGTCTTTATTTCAAAAATACAGCTTGTGTATAAGGCTGTTTAAAAATCAGGGTGGTTGTTTAGCTATGGAAGGAATTGCTCATAATATTCTCTCATATAGCGAAAAACCATGATGCAATAGAGAAATAGATAATAACGCCTGTAATATCGG
>JAVVFR010000094.1:0-6539 GCA_032250595.1 Bacteroidales bacterium
CAAAAACCCGAGGAACTAGAGTTTATCGAATGCAGGGAGGACAGTGGACAGGTGATAAAATCAGCAGAATACCGTGTAAAAGGCTCCCTCTCATCAAAAACAGAACGATTTTTTATTGAACATTACGGAATGAACAAATTAAAATTTGAATGTTGCGGTTGGGAGCCCGAACATGGAAAATTGGGGCATGTAAAAAACAAAAAGCTTAAAAGAATAAACCCTGATTATCACATGACAATCTCGATGTATGGAAGTGCAGAAGTGTATAAACCAGACACTTTATATTTAGAAATGGACAGAAACAAAATAGACTATTTTTATGTAACAGTGCAGATACTGGAGATTTAGATAAAATTTTACGGTGGCAATTGCATATTTGCTAAAAAAGAAAGAAGGAATCAACAACAATTTCCCTCATAGTCATTAGTAATCACATTCTCCTCTACGCATTCTGTCGAGGGCTTTTTTAAAGACGACCAAAGTATTTAGCTCCACGAGATCTCTTCCTTCAGTCATATTATCACCATGCCTTCGCACATGTAGAGTTATCCGATCGAGCCACTGCATATTGATCTTTAGCTCAGTAGCACGCATATACCAGTCAGAATCTTCAGCATACTGCAAAGAAGCATCAAATAATCCAACTTTTTTAAAAACCTCTTTCCGGTACAATGCTGCTCCAATATAGGCAGGATAAGACTCTTCCGGTTTGCCATAAGGGATAAAAGTTCCGTTATCTTCATCCCATTGCAATATTTGCGCATAGCCTCTAACCACATCCACAGATGGGTTCTTCATCATATAACTGACAAGAAACTTCAGATTTCCAAAAGGGTATAGATCGTCAGCATCAAGAAATGCAATATATTCTCCCGAAGCATCACGTATACCACGATTACGGGCAAAGGCAGGGCCATCGTTGCCATACCAAAAATAACGAATATCAACACCCAGCTCTTTCTCAGCTCTCTTTACCACTCCATCAGTATCATCAGTAGAACCGTCATTGATGATAATAATCTCAATTGCCGGATAGTTCTGTGAAAGAATATTTTCGATGGCATCCCTGATAAACTTCTCTCCGTTAAACACCGGGATAACTACGCTTATCAAAGGCATTCCGGTGATAGATGTATCTCTTTTTGTTGTATCATATTCTTTATATTTCCCCTGTTCTGACAAAAAATCTTCTATCAATGGAGGGATATTAGATACTATCTTTCCGGCGTTAAGGGTGACACATGGCAACTGACTGATAAGTGCAGTGAGAAAGTTATGGGTATGTGTTCCCACGTTAGGCAATTGCGACATCGTAGAGAACCCCATCGCCCGTTGTAATGTCCAAAAATCCACAGAGCTCAGTTCACTGTCATTACCACTATGGATCACAGGCAACATGATAGTTCTTAACGGCAGGTTACTGCGGATATTTTCACTGAAATGCGGATAAAGATACATCACTGCCTTTTCATGCGACAATTTCTCAGGGTTGATACAAATTTCTGTCAGTTCCGGAAACTGTACAAGGTCCTCAGCAGTAATCTTTGCTGTATTGTAGAGTGAAAAAACAATAGGTTTAGGGTGTATCCCAACGATAACATAATCATCAGATAAATAATACATTCCGTGTCTCAAACAGGCAATGGCAGTAGTAGATTTCCCCTGTCCTCCCTTTCCTGTAACCAATACTGCTCCATCATCGTTACCGATGGCTGCAGCATGAATAAGTTGCAGACCTTTGGCCTCCATCCACCAATGAAAAAGTGTACGTAATGGTGAGGAAAAAACCCAATAAGGAAATCGTACCGCAGTCTCTACCCAATAGATCCCTATACCATTCTCCAAATCAAGCACATTAACAGAGAAATCGCTCCAATGAAAAGCCGTCTTAAACCGTTTGCTGTAAAAGCCCCATATATCACCACGGTCAGTGAAATCTTCTATACCCACCGGATGAGGCATCATCTCAACACCTGTAGTTTCACTATCCCAAACACATAAAGTAAGATCAGGATGATCCATTGCTTCTGTTCGTAGATGGTTCAGCGCAGGAGTCATGATATTCACCATATGACTACCGGCAAAACGTATGCAAATGTTGAAGCCGGCAATGCTGAAATAGTGAATGTTGTCTCCTGATCTTGTAACCGCTTCTTCAAAACATTCCAATACACCGGCAAAGTATTGCTCCTGCTCCTCTTCTGACTTCATTGATTTATATAATCTTCCCTTAACCATATTATATCTTTTTTACCCCACACGGATGCGCATATTTTTCCTGAATAAATTTATATGCATGCAGGGTTGCTGGCTTTAAAGCAAGTGCGTCACTACTAATTGTTTTTTTTATTCTCTCAATAAAATTCTCATAATCCGATGATGGAGTGTTGCATGGCATTGATAATCCTTCGAGTAATAACGCTGCAAATACCAACTCTACAGATTTTACTATTTCGATATTCTTTTTGGGAAGACATTCATAGATGACATCAATAAAAACATCTTGTGGAACAGCATTAATAACACAATCCCAAATCAAAACTCCAATATTATCAAGGCTGAAATAGTTGCCATTCGTAAGGTTCAGTAATATGTACTCTCCATCAATTAACTGAAAAATGATTTCTGTATTATTAGGAATAAATGCTTTTGTAGGCATTGCATGAAATTCGTTTCACCATTCTATTCATACAAAAATAACAAATTTTGCTTTCTTATGTATTAAAAGAGTAACTTTGTTTTACCAAAAATAATCTCTAATGAAATTATATCGATATCCTGATTTTGATGATACACTTTTTGAGAAATTTTTTACAAAATTTGAGCAGGATGAAGCGTATTGGAACAAAAGTGAACAAACCATCATAAAGATTATTTTAATGCATCTTAAAAAAAAACCGGAATTTACCTTCAACAATTATCTGGATGCAGGATCGGGGCAGGGCCGTTTACTCCCGGAATTTGAGCAGCACTTCCGGCATATCACAGCTATTGAGCCAGATCCTGAACGTTTTTACGCCTCATTAAATAAAGTAAAGGAATTGGCTATTGATCATAAGACAATATTGAAAAACATTTCCGCTGAATTGTTTTTTAGCAAAACACGTTATGATTTTATTCTCTGTAGCCATGTGCTGCAACATATCCATACCGACATTGTATCACCACTGATTCAGAACCTCTGTAACCATCTGTCAGACCATGGAGTTATCGCGTTAACAACCTGTCACTCCAATGAGTCTAATGATATCTTCTATATTAATTATCTTGGCAACGGTACACCAATAAAAGAAGTTGTTGGAAAAGAAAAATTTAATACTCTTACAAATTGCAAAGATGGTCTGCCAATACATTATTTCAATGCTGATAAGCTTATTTCTGAATTAGAGGATATTGGTTTGAAAACGACACTTTTCAGAGTCTTTCATGTCTCAAAAGAGGACCGGAATATTCTACAACAGCCTGATATTGACAGCTATATCAATAGCAGCCTAAGAATGCAGCAGCAGTACGGCATTGATATGCTTCTGTTGCTTGAGAAGGGTTAGGTATTCCGGACTGCTTTCTTTTTAAGCATATTAAGAAGCTGGAGATTGTTCATTTCGCTATCCTTAGTAATATTAGAATTATGTCTTCTAACGAAAAGACTGATCAATTCTTTTCTTAAGATGACCATTCCCTTTTCCTCTGCCCGAACAAACCAATCAATATCTTCACACATAAGTAAATCATGATCAAAGATCCCGTTTTTCTCAAAGGCATCTCTCCTGAAGATAGCAGCACCAATATAATAAGGAAACGAATTATGCGGGCTGTCAACAAAAGTGTATTTTTCGTTGCTATCAGCATGAAACTTCTGGCCATATCCTGTCACCACATCCACCTCAGGATGACGAAGCAAAGTTAATAATAATGAATAAAAGCCTGTTAGGTTTAAAAGGTCATCAGCATCCAGGAAGATGAGCAGTTCACCACGAGATACATCAAGGCCAAGGTTACGGGCAGATGAAGGCCCTGCGTTATTTTGATATTGGTATTGAACATTAACAGCCATTGACGAAACCACGTTGGAAGTATCGTCACTAGAACCATCGTCAATAACAATTATTTCCAAATTGCTATAATTCAATGCCATTACAGACATTACTGCATACTTCAAAAACCTTGCGCTATTATAAGCAGGAATAATAACACTCAACCGGGGGAATACATCTGTATCTTGACGTATTGTGAGCTTTTTTCTTGTGTTTAACAAAACCGTTTTATCCCTTTCTCGTGATAAATACTTTTTCATCACCTGATACGAAACAAGTGGAAGTTGCAGGAAAAGGCATTCTATGCGAGTCAGATCTCGTTCTTCAGAAAATGGAAGTAAAGACAACGTGTACAAGCCCAGATACCCGGCAAGATGTATTTTCATATGATCATAAATCTCCTTCGAAGAAATATCATCTATTTCATTTGATATTAAAGCTCTTACTTCTGATGGTGTTGAAATTTTGCCTCTATCAATATTATTTGTCGGCCAAGGAAGTGCTAAAGGTGTTATGCCATATTTTATTATAGCCCAGTTTTCAATAACCATATTCCTCTTTTTTGCAAGTGTGTCAATATTGAGAAAAGGAGCTTCAGGCAATGCACTTAATACAAAAACTGCACTGTTGCTTTCTGTCAAGATCTTAACAGGCAGAAAAAAAACTTCTCTTGATTTTAGCAATAACGATAACACAGCCACCATGGCTTTATTATATGAATCGTAATTTACCAATCTATTATTCCGGAACAATATAAAAGCGTTATCCTCCTCAGTGTCAACTATCAAAAGTGCAGCACACTCACTGAAATACATCCCCTTAACAGGAGCATCTTCAAAACCCAGGATATCACCTCTGCGAGTAAACCTAAACCGTTCAAAAGGAGCATGTGGTACTGAAAAACCTGGACAACTGTTATCCGCAATATAAATATTTATCTCCGGCGTGCCTGATAAATGGGTTTTGCCCGGGAAAAAATCAATTTGTGCAGCGAGTATTGAACTACCCTTTGGGAAACTCACTTCTATCAAATGCCCAAAGATAGCAAACTGATATCGCTCCTCCCCTCCACAGGCCTTTGCTTTATAGGCATCCCGGCATTTAGAGAAAAACTTGCGCTGTTCGTTATATGGCAATAACGTCTTATCCATCTTATGTTACCGGCCATCCCCGGCTGTCAACAGTATAAATTTCATCTAGTTTCAGCATGTGCTGCATATCAGTAAAAATTTCTATTTTCATCAACTCCGGATCATAAAATTCCATAAACGAAATCAAAACTTTATTACGTGCAGGAATGTCATAACAACCACCCAAAGCTAATAACCCACAAGAGAGCAACTTATCTAAAAAATCATATAGTACGGTGGCTCTTTTGTGTCCCGATTCCATAATCAACTTTGTCATCTTTTCAGTAATACATCTATCCCTTATAAACAAAAGCAATTTTGCCGTTTCATAATTCGCCCTGTAATAGTTACCATTATTATAATTCACAATCAGCATAACCTCTTCGAAAAGATGATAAATCATACATTGCTGTGGGAAAATATAGCGGTTTTTACTCATGTTTTTTATCTACTCCTGTTAATCAAAATTATTCAATCTTTTTTTAACCTATGTCCAAATAAGAGTTATATTTACATTGTTCAATTACCAAAAATAAAAATAAATAAGGGCATAGGGGATTTCAGTTAATGATAATTTTTTCATTATCCAAAAAAGCAGCGTAATTTAACATTCCCATTTCATAAACCGAACCATTTGACATTCCAATACTCACTGAAAATAATTAATCCTGCAACTATGAAAAACTACAAGCTTACACTGCTGTTTTTTGCCCTGTTTTATTGTTTCACCTTTGCTAACGGACAAAGTAAAACATCCGGATTCTCTATTAATCCCAAACTGGGTATCTACAACTGGGATGGCAGTTATTGGGAAGGATTTGTTGGAGGAATGGAGTTCAATTATTTTAGAGAAGGGTGGATATTTTCTATTGATTACCTGAATTATGCGGAGTTTGCACTTTTCTCCATTGAAGATCATTTCAACCAGAGTGGAATAATGATAGGCAGATACTATGGCGACAGGTTATTAAGGATTCAGCTTCAGGGGGGAATTGCACCTACCTGGGGAACACGACATGACAACAACTCCAATTTCGATAATTTCTTTACCATGGGATTGGTATTAAAGACCGGACTCAAATTCATTCCATTCAGGTTCTTTAGTGTCGGACTGGATTTACAAAGCAACATTAACAGTAAGAAACTTGCCTATATGCCAATGATAAGTTTTGAAATTGGGAAATTAAGAGATAAAATCAAATGATAATGTTTTCTGACACTGTTGTCCCTGAAATAGTTCTATTTTTGTATCATGGAAAAAGAAGAAGCAAAACAAAAGATTCTGGATAATATAAAGAAAACCGAGCAATTGATTGAAGAGTATAAGGAGCTGACCAAGCCCATTGCTCCTGATGTAGCCATCGGCAGAGTATCG
>JAVVFR010000095.1:0-6505 GCA_032250595.1 Bacteroidales bacterium
ATGGCCAACTGGGGCAACTCCTTGCCATCACCAAAGATACCAAACTTTGCCTTGCCTGTTAACACCTCACGCCGGCCCATCAAACTGGCCTGTCGACTCTCCACAGCAATACGGTAATCATCTAATATATCCTCCCGGCTGAAACCCAACCGTGCCAAAATTTCTGTCGCTTCTTTATTCATAATTTGAGTCTCTTTATTATCGTAAAATAACAATAATTCTGATAATCTAACAACTCAGTATGAAAATGGTTTATTAAGGAATGTTTGGAAAATATTCAATCTTCTTATTTCTCATAACCAGAGGTTTACCTATCATTGCCATATGACAATCATCCTCAAAATTGACGATCCGGTGAGAAAGCAGGCCAAAACTATCATCGATGATAAAAGGTTGTCCTTCAGATACCCTTATCTGCACTTTGATCTGTTGATCTTTAAACACCGGTTGATCTGCGCAGAAGAACCATTGATCAAAAGAGATCATTGTGTCGGAGCGAAAAAAATCGTAATCAATGGTTTTTGCATTTTTATATGCTTCACCATGAGAGGCTCCCCTGGCATAGGAATAAACAACCACTTCATTGGTGTCAACAGCATTCTGAACAAACTCAAAGAGCGGGATCCCATAAAATATCTTAACACTGTCAACGGTGTTATAGTGATAATTATGCATAATAATCTCCGGCCCATCACCGGTCATCTGCTCAGATAGTTTTATAATATAGGCTTTGTCATTATAATCCGGAAAGGTATCGTTACTATACGATGAAGCAGAATAGGCTAATCCTGCACTAATATTCAATGCATAAAAAACAATCGTGGCTATACTGATGATCCAGAGTAAAAAACTCACTATTCCTAAAGGCCTGACACGTCTCTTAATTTGAAAGAGTAATTTTATCCCTCCGTAAATCATTGTCAAAACAGGTATCCCTATAACGAGGCAGATAGCCATCACCAATACAAAAGCATCGGAATCTGAACCGGTGATAAAAAAGAAAAACCGATGTAAAGGCACACCCGGTGTGAAATGAAAATGATGCAGCCCTAAACCCGGTATCAGCAAAGTTAAGAGGATACCAACACCCATAACAATAAGTGCAAGCCCAACCATCCAGGCAATAAAATGAGTAAAATAGAGTGTTACATTAAGGAGAAACCGGCCGAAACGTTCACTGCTACTCTCCCTTACCTCTTTTTTTTTTTGTCCTGAACCTTCCTTCCATCCTTTAAAACGATCTTTTATCTCTTCCATCTCTTCCTTAATGGATCTTTCGATATTTGAGATATTAACCGGCTCACCACGCATCTCCAACCGGTCGGCCACAGTACGGGCTTTAGGTGTAATTAACCATAAGATGATATATAGGGGTATCCCCAATCCACCAATAAAAACCAGCACAATAAAGAGGATTCTGAACCACAATGGGTCGGTATTGAAATAGGCTCCCATCCCTCCTGCTATACCACCCAGCACCTTTTCATCAGGATCACGGAAAAAACGGCGCGGGCGGCTGCCGTAACGCTGCTCATCGCTACCTGTATCTGTTTTCTCCTCATTGTCAGAGATCTCTACCGGGTCACCCAATAAGGTTATTACCTCTTCAATATCTTCTATGGTAACGATCTTCGGCTTTTCATCCTTACCACGCTCTCCAAGCATCTCAGCAATACGCCCTTCAATATCTGAAATGATCTCAGCACCCCCTTCCGTCTGTTTGAAGTGTTTGCTTAACTTATCAAGATAACCGTCCAGCAAATCATATGCATCTTCATCAATATGAAAAATTACTCCGCTGATGTTCACTGTAATATTTTTCTTCATAATTGCCTAATTTAACAAAATGTTACTCTCTTCATCAAATGATAATCAATATTTAATTTTAAGAATTGTGATTACATTATCTTCCATAATCATTTATCAATAAACTTATTTACAGCACTTTGTAACTCTTTCCAGGCTTTTGTTAAAGCCTCAAGAAACTTTTCACCGTTTGAAGTTAACTTGTAATACTTCCGTGGGGGGCCCGATTTCGACTCCTCCCAATAATAGTTTAAAAAACCTTCATTTTTCAAACGGGTAAGCAACGGATAAAGCGTCCCTTCCACTACTATTAATTCTGATTCTTTTAATTTCATCAAAATATCTGAAGCATACGCTTCTTTTTCAAGGATGATGGATAGAATGCAGAGTTCCAACACCCCCTTTTTCATTTGCGCTTTAGTTTTTTCGAGATTCATGCGGCAAATATAATATATTTTTTAGTACTATGCAATACATAGTAGTAAATTTTTCACATTAGAGTAAATATCATGCAATACGGAGCTCCCGGGAAAAGAGAAAAGACTTAATCATTCTTGATCATCTCTGCCACTTTTTTATCTATTGGGAAAGTAAACATCTCTGCATTAAGCTGCTGCAGTGGCACCCATCTAAAAGATTGTGCTCCATCGTTAAGAGGGATATCCATTATTTTCTCTTTTACCGTTATAGCATCAGGGTGATCGATATCGAAACGATAATAGATACTGATAAGTTGCTGTCCGGGCCGAAGTTTTTTCGTTTGTTGAAAAAAATCAGTGGTATAGTAGTGTTGGATATTTTTAGCTTCCTGTCCAATCTCTTCTCTTACTTCCCGTTTCAGGCAATCGACAGTACCTTCTCCAAATTTCAGTCCACCACCCGGGAACTTAGTCATAAATATCCCCAGCCTGAATTCATCGGTAACGAGCACACATTCATTATAGATCAGCACCCCGTAAACTCTCACATTAAAACTCTTTGGTTTTGTGAGTTTAGGGACTGCTCTAAGCATCTCCCGTTTACCGGGAGGTCCGGGTATTTTTTCGATTTCCAGTCCGGCAGCGGCGATAGCACGCTTAACAACCCCACTGGTAGCATATGTCACCAGCACCGACACTTCTTTCATAGCTGCAGCGATCTTCTGAAAAATCTCTTCACTCCACATCCCGGGTGTCACTGCAGGAGCGAAAGCATCAAAAAAGACAACATCAAAGTGCTGATTGCTAAGGTCCACAAATTCGACAGGTTCATGTAACAATTGTAAAGAAAAGAATTTTGAGATCCTTGAAGTATGATTCCATTTCGCATTGCATAACTGAGGCCATATACTCCTTGCAGCATCCCTGTTCTCTCCTTCCTCTCCGTAGTTTAACATTTTTAATACACCCTCATCAACAGGATGGGCATCAACGGCAGTATACATCACCTCCACGCCATGCTCTTCTGCCCATATTGCCGTTAATAAAGCATTCAGTCCTGTTCCATAGCCGACTTCAAATAACCCGATCTTTTGCTTACCACCGCTAACAATAAAGTCGAGGCCAGCGTGAATATATATATGAAGTGCTTCTGTTACGGCTCCGTACACACTATGGTAATGCTCATCGGTTCCCACAAGTCGTAATGTATGTGACCCATCGGCTGTTTTTACTAATTCAGTTTCCTTCATAATATGAATCGTTAATTATTATATACCAACATCAATTCTAACACCGGATCGCTCAGCGGCACCATAAAAATTACCTGGCCTGCAGGAAAAGAAAAAGCATACAGATTCGTATTATCTGCAGCAAAAACCCATTGATTAACAGGATCATAGCGCAAAAACGAGAAAGTGCCGTTTTTCCATGGATAAACAGTTCCTGTTGCATCATAGCAGTATATCCCGGCAGAATGGAGAACCAACATAGTATTGCCATCGCACGCAACTGCACCCATCACCTCACCGGAAGGCAAAGCTACCGGTTCAGAAACGGTATTTGACAAGCTATTATACCTAAGCACTTTCCCCTGTCCGGCACTGTTCAACACGATCATAACATCACGGCTATCCACAGGCACGAGTGCAACAACACCGGCATTATCGGTAAGCTTATAGCTGACCCATGCATTGCCGCTCACCAGAAAATAGAGGTTAATATAACTCCCGGTACCTGCTTTGTCCTTCTCCGCAACCACAAGGTAAGTATCGTCCAATACTGTTATCTCGCCCGGTATTCGTTGAAATGGCATGGTGGCAGTGAATTGCTGTACCCCATTATAATTGTACCCTCTTACAACCCCTTCCGTATATCCTAAAAAGAACTTCTTTTCAGCAGCATGCAATTTTTCATAACAGATAAGGCCGGGAGCCCCCCCCTGCTGCAGCTGCCATTTTACCGAGTGGTTGTTCATATTAATAGCAAAACATGACCCATTCGATTTTCCAGCAACAACCAACAACCTGAAGAGTGATGATACTGTGGCATCAGAAAAAACCCCCGAATAGGCCGCAGCAGGAGTTAGATTCATAGCAGTATCGAGGATATTAATAGTATAGTGATGTAAAGGGTCACCGGTGATCACTACCACCTCCTGAAGCGTTTTTGTTAATGTGCCAATTCTGATTTTACGATATTTATTTTTAACGTTTGTGCCATCACCGGCACGCACCCTGATATAGTAATCACCCTCTTTAAGTTGCATGTTTTCGATAAAATAATAGAGATTGTGATGCTGTGGGTTGCTGTTTACCGGTAATGCAATCTGTTTATCAACGGGGATACGATTTGCATCGGTTATTACCACGTCAATCCATTTCAATTGTGTTTCATCACTCACCGTTATTGATATCCGGATACTATCGCCGGGCATATATATCATGTATTCAGAAGGATACATGATAGTTATATCCGGAGAAATAACATCATCATTTTCACTACACCCAATAATAGAAAAAATGAGAAGAAGCGAAACGCCTGTTCGATATAAATAAAATTTCATCCACTGCAATTTACTCAAAAAAATGATATAAAAAAACCCTTTGGGGGAGTAAATATACCATACCATAAGACCGGAAATTATTTGTTTAAAAAAAAAGATTGTATTTTGTCGTTTTAAACCAGATTCTACATATATATTATAACAAACATAAAGAATAAGCATGAACGACACCATTCCACTACACAAGATATTATTTTTAGACATAGAGACCGTTCCGGCGTTACCTGATTTTAATGCGCTTGATGAAACCTTTCAGCAGTTATGGATAAAGAAAGCAGCCATCATAAGCCGTGATAGCAACAACACTCCTGAGGAGTTGTATAGCAGAGCTGGAATATATGCTGAATTCGGAAAGATCATATGCATTTCGGCAGGTATGATAAATGATCGCACCCTTCGGATCAAGTCTTTTGCAAGTAAGAACGAAAAGGAGATATTAGTATCATTTTCATCCATGCTTACAGCACATTTTAATGAAGAGAACCATTATTTGTGTGCACATAACGGCAAAGAATTTGATTTCCCTTATATCTGCAGAAGGTTGTTGATCAATGGGCTACCTTTACCCTCTGTTTTGCAAATTTCCGGCAAAAAGCCGTGGGAGATACGCCATTTGGATACGATGGAGATGTGGAAATTCGGTGATTACAAAAACTACACCTCTCTGGAACTTCTTGCAGCGGCTTTTGGCATAGCTACACCGAAAGATGACATCCAGGGCAGTGAGGTCTATTCAGTATATTGGAAAGATGATGATCTTGACCGCATCGTAATTTACTGTCAAAAAGATGTAGTAACTATAGCCCAGCTATATCTCCGGTATATGGGCAAAGCAATGATATTGGATAAGGATATTATTGTTGTATAGTTATTTCTTCAGCAGGTTTTTCAATCTATTCTCAAGTTGATGGCCTCTTAATCCTATCTCCAATATTTTTCCTTCACGGTCGATCAGGATGGTATAAGGTATTGAGAAAGCACCCCACTGCGCTCCATACTGAGATTTTTCATCATGCACCTGTGTCCAGGTAATATTATCGTCTTTGATAGCTTTGAGCCAGCCGTTACGATCGCGATCTGTTGACACACCAAATATTTCAAATCCTTTTGGCTGGTATTCTTTATAGATTCTGACCAGATTGGGATTCTCCCGTCTACATGGTCCACACCACGATGCCCAAAAATCAACCAGCACGATCTTGCCACGAAAGTCACTCAGTTTTGCTGTCTCCCCTTCAGGAGTAAGCAATACGATATCAGGCGCCATTTTACCGACGCGAATGGTTTTTTTGGTCTGGAAAGTGGTATGGTTCGATTTCACAAAAATATTCTCCGGATGGGTAGCCATCAATGCAGAATCGACACGTTCGAGAAAAAGCGAATCGTTATCAATATTGTAATCGTTCAGATAGAAGAGGCATGCCAACGACGATGGGGTTTTTGACAACATCTGCTTCACAAGCTCTTTACGTGTTTTTTCCTGTGCCTTGATCTGGTTAATGACCACATGCATGGCAGAGTCGTTACCGGAAGCGTTCGAAAGCACCTTATAGTGTTCATTCAGGGTATTTATTATCCTGGCAATACTATCCCGTTTATGTTCAATCTCAAAGTATACCCTGGTGGCATCAGAACCTGAATATTCCATCTCCTGCCAAAAGTTGCCGATGGTGGTTTTAAAAATCCTGGAGATTTACCAAAAGCCATAGCGGTAGGT
>JAVVFR010000096.1:0-6487 GCA_032250595.1 Bacteroidales bacterium
TCGCACCGCCGGTAACTACCGGTATGGTCGGCAGCGACAGGCTGAATAAAGCACTGGCAGCAGCTACCGGGATACATGATAGCTCAACTGCCATTATGAAGTCCATTAAAAAAGGATCAACCATTGTATTTGAAGATCTTGAGTTATGGTGGACCAGATCTGATAATGGCGATGAGAGTGTATTGGAAATTATTAACCTGATAAATCAATACGGGGCCCGGCATCTCTTTATGCTGGACTGTAATATCCATTTCTATCGTCATATCAGTAAATATTCTTCTATTGAGGATTATCTGCTTGCTACTGTTTTTACCTCGGGGCTAAAAATTTCTGATGTGCAAAAAATTATTCTTAACAGGCATAGTAGCGGAGGTATGCAGTTTTTATGGAGAGGGATTAAGGAAGAGCAATTGAATAGCCGACAGATGCATCGGCTGTTTCATCGTATCACTGCAACCTCTGACGGGAATATCGGTATGGCCTTTTACCTCTGGCTGGGCGAGATAACAGATGTCAATCAAACGACTATCAGCTTTGGTGCGTTTGAGAAAAAATCACTGCCTGTTATTGATAACCCGGACTGGGAAAATATGTTGATACAAATATTGATGCACAAAAAAATCAACCTCTTTAGATTGAAACAGGTATATACAATAGAATCAGAGTTGTTGGTAGTGAATACTTTACAAAGCCTTATAAGGGCAGGATTGGTTGTTAAAACAACAGCCGGAAGGGTTACAGTGAATCCTTATGTAGTACCCTACTTATTAAAGTATTTAAGAAAAAAATTTGAAGTATGAATTGGTTTAATAACATATCGTTCAGTGAGATGATGATTATTATTATCATTGGTTTTGCTATCTTTTTTCTTTTTAGGGTACTTGCCCGATTTCTGCCCTGGTGGGTAAAAGAAGAACGGAAACAGAAGACGCTCTTTACACAACTGCCCTTGATAGAGAATGTGGTCTGGATTGTTTTCTCTCTTGCTGTTATTGTTCGCCTGACAATGTCAAACCCCATTGTTACGCTCTTTGTGGTGATACTGTTGATAGGTTTGTCGTGGAGTTTTGTCAGGAATTTTGTTCTTGGCACCCTGTTTAGGTTGCAGAAAGGAGATATGGTTGGACAGCAAATAAAGGTAGACGGGTTTTCGGGTGAAATTATGCATATGAAACAGACCCAACTTGAGATAAGGCTTGAAAGTGGGGAGACAGTACTTTATCCTTACAGTAAACTTTCCGATAAAGTAGTTTATATGTCAGCTGGCATGAAACACCATAAAGATTGCAATTTTTCATTTACTATTACCATCCCCGAAAATATTGAAGAAACCAAAACAGCGCTTAATAAGTATGTTTTGAATATTCCATGGGTTGATTCTGATATGCCGGTAAAGATTACTTCAGAAGACACGACAGCCGGAACAGTTATTATCAAGGTCTCTGCATTTACCTTTCACGAGAAATTTATTTCGAAAATTGAAGCTCAAATGAAAACATCAGAAGTGATAGGTGGTAAAAAATCACTATCCCAAAAGGAAAAGCCAATAATGGGGGTGTAATTTCATCCTTTAATAACTGCCAATGGACTCAATTCCAGCTTAATGTGTACCAGGTCTTTTTGCAACTCCATCACGGTGCCGATATTTTTATAAGCACCGGGAGCTTCGTCAAGGTCCTTTGTAGAGTGTATGGCATGAATGATCCCTTTTTTCTCAAGCTTTTCAATCTCATCATTTAATATCAATTGGCGTTGCGCTTGTTTTCTGCCCATCGTTCTTCCTGCGCCATGAGAGCAGCTTGAGAAACTCTCTCTGTTGCCTTTTCCCTGCACGATATAACTTTTTGTCCCTTGCGACCCGGGGATGATGCCCATTTCACCTTTTTGTGCACTGATAGCCCCTTTTCGATGTACCAGCACCTGCTCATCATAATGGGTTTCCCATCGCGCATAGTTATGGGCAATATCAATAGACTCCAATATTGTAACAGATCGTTTAACAGTATCTTGTACCAACGACAGTATGTTATTTATCATTAGTTTTCGGTTGGCCAGGGCAAAGGCTATACAATAGTTCATTTCAGCCATATATGCTTTGGCTTCTTGGGTTTCAGCAGGCAGATATGCAAGGTCGTATTTTTTTTCGACTTTCACCTCCCATCTGTCTCTCAACTCCTTTGCCAAACGGTTATAGTGGTCGGCAACCTTATAACCGATGTTTCGGCTGCCGGAATGCACCATGATCCATACATAGCCGTCTGATCCTTTTTGTACCTCAATAAAATGATTGCCCCCACCCAGGGTGCCAAGTTGTTTCCGTGCTGTATCATACTGCTTCCTCACAATTGTGTTGTCCGGTATATCAACTAATGGTGGCATGAGTATAGCCTCCTGCATCTCCTTGTGATGATTAAATCCCATTGGAATGGTTTTGTAGATCTGTTCTGTTAGTTTTGTCAGTAATCTTATATTGATATGGTGAAGATCGGTTTTTATTGCCCCGATACCACAGCCAATATCAACACCCACTGCATTGGGAATCACTACACCTCGGGTTGCCAGAACACCTCCTATGGGCATCCCAAAACCGGCATGGCAATCGGGCATCAAGGCAATATGTTTATAAGCAAAGGGTAACATAGCAAGGTTTTTTGCTTGCTGTAGTGCTTTGTCATCAATATCTGTTAACCACATCTTGATGGGGATACCCGGTGTAGTATGCTCTCTTTTTTTCATGGGTTATTATTGATAATCAAAAAAATATATACTTAATGTCGAAGTTACAATAAAATGTTGTATTTTTGCACTAATTATTGATTTAGGAATCGATGCATATTACAAATCTGCAATCAGTTTTTGAATCCGGTACAAATTTAATGGCACACTCTTTTATGATACAAAGGCTTTACTTCACTTATAATTTTGGAAATTTCTAATTACAGTGACACAGAAAAGCCATCTCTCCAAAAAACATTTTTTGTTCCATGAATTATTTCATGTTAATGACTTTGCGAAGCATTAAGAACCAAAGCATGAATGTATAGGACAGCGTATTAAGAAGAGATTGCCACATTAATAGAATATATTTAATAAATAAAAATTTACAACAATGAACATTTACGTAGGAAATCTAGATTACAAATTAAGTGAGAACGATTTACAAGAAGCTTTTGAAGCTTATGGAACAGTTAGTTCAGCACGCATTATTACTGATAAATTCAGTGGACGAAGCAAAGGTTTTGGTTTTATCACAATGGACAATGATGATGAAGCTCAAACAGCCATTAAAGAATTAAACGGTACCACATTAGCAGATCGTGAAATTGTAGTTAACGAAGCTAGAGAGAAAAAAGAGTATTAAGACCAGGAAGTTTTTATGGCCGGTCTCTTTTCTTAGTATAATAGTTACACAATAGCTGCATTTTTAAAAAATAGCTTTGTATTGTGAATTGAGCATCAAGCAGACCTTATACAGAAAGTGGGTTAGCAGACTTTCATAAAAAAATTTTTTGTTGACACTTTTCTACACAGCATTAAGAACATGCTAATAGTATTACAGAAGAACAGTTTAATACACACAATATGAAGAAATTTAACATTGGAGATATTGCAATACCTTTACCTGTCATCCAGGGCGGGATGGGTATTGGAATATCATTGTCGGGCTTAGCTTCGGCAGTAGCCAATATGGGGGGGGTTGGTGTTATTTCAACTGTAGGCATTGGACTGATCAGCAAAAGTAAGTCAAAAAACTACCGGAAAAATAGCATTGATGCTGTTCGTGCTGAGATTCGTAAAGCACGACTTCTCACCAAAGGCACTCTTGGCGTCAATATCATGACAGTTATCACAAATTTCTCTGATATGGTAAAGACAGCCATTGAAGAGAATATCGATATTATTTTTTCAGGAGCAGGACTTCCACTTGATTTGCCGAAGTATCTCACTCCCGGAAAGAAAACCAAACTGGTTCCTATTGTTTCATCTGCACGAGCTGCCTCTATTATTTCCATGAAATGGAAGAAAAATTTCGACTATTTACCTGATGCATTTGTTGTAGAAGGTCCTAAAGCCGGAGGCCATCTTGGATTTAAAGCCGATGATTTGGAAAAAGAGAGCAATACCCTTGAAAATCTGGTGGAAGATGTGGTGAAATTTGCTGCTGAGTTAAAGAGGTTATATACAAAAGATATTCCTGTTATTGCTGCCGGAGGCATCTATACCGGAAAGGATATATATCATATCATGGAAAAAGGTGCTGCTGCAGTGCAGTTGGGTACCCGTTTTGTTGCAACAGAAGAGTGCGATGCTGCACTCAGCTTTAAAAAAGCTTTTGTTGATGCACAAACTGAAAATATCAGAATCATAAAAAGCCCTGTCGGTTTACCCGGAAGGACAATCTTCAACAGATTTTTACAGGAAGCTTACGATGGTAAGCGCAGACCGGCAGCATGCAGGTACCGTTGCATTAAAACATGCGACCCGGCTACTACCACTTATTGTATTGCAGAGGCGCTCTTAGCCGCTTATAAGGGAAACTTTACCGATGGGTTTGCCTTTTCAGGTTCCAATGCAGATCAAGTAAAGAAAATTTCAACGGTGCAGGTTGTGTTTGCTGATCTTATGAAAGAGTATGAGGAAGAATCGGATTATCAGTTAACCAAAAAAAGTATTATTGAAAAAGGCAAAACCTTAAAATCATGAGTACCACTCATGTAGGAATTTTCTGAAAATTAATTTCATTTATTATAAAATTATGTTAGCATTTGAACTATTAGGTGTTTCATCACACCTGTTACAAGGTATTAAAGCATTGGGTTTTGAGAAACCAACTCCTATTCAGGAGAAGGTGATCCCGGTTGTTTTTAATTCGAATAAAGATATTATCGGCCTTGCACAAACCGGAACCGGAAAGACTGCCGCTTTTGGATTGCCATTGATCGCACAGATTGATACAAATAATCATACAGCACAGGTATTGATATTGTCGCCCACCAGGGAACTATGTATCCAGATATCTAATGACCTGCAAAATTTCTCAAAGTACATGGATACTGTTAAGATTGTACCCGTTTATGGCGGTGCTGCTATCGATAACCAGATAAAAGCGATAAAAAAGGGAGTGCAAATTATTGTTGCCACCCCGGGAAGAATGCTTGACCTTATCAAACGAAGGGCAGCTAATATCACCAATATCTCTACTGTTGTTTTGGATGAAGCCGACGAGATGCTAAATATGGGCTTTCGTGAAGACCTTAACAGCATCCTCGAACAAACACCCGACAACAAAAGAACTTTACTTTTCTCTGCCACTATGTCGAAAGAGGTAGCAGCGATCGCAAAGAATTACCTTGTTGATCCGGTGAAGATCACCATCGGTACGCAAAATGCCGGTGCGGAAAATATTAAGCATGTCTATTATCAGGTGCATGCACGAAATCGTTATCCTGCGTTGAAAAGAATTGCTGATTTCAATACCGATATCTATGGTATTGTGTTTTGCAGAACACGTATTGAGACTAAAGAGGTAGCCGACAAGCTTATCAAAGACGGTTATAATGCTGATGCGCTCCATGGAGACCTCTCTCAGGCGCAACGCGACCATGTGATGAAACGATTCAGGGAAAAAACACTGCAGATACTCGTTGCTACAGATGTCGCCGCAAGGGGGATCGATGTGAGTGATATTACCCATGTAATTAATTACAACCTCCCTGAAGAACTTGATATCTATACCCATAGAACAGGCCGTACAGGCAGAGCTGAGAAGTCGGGAGTCGCTATATCTATCGTGAATTACAGAGAAGTAACCAAAATACCGTTTATCGAGAAAATCATCAATAAGAAGATGGTGCGATTGCCGGTTCCCAATGGCACTGAAATTTGTAAGAAACAACTTTTTAAATTCATTGATAAGATGGAGAATGCCTCTGTTGATGAAGAGAAGATCGCCCCTTTTATGGAGTCAGTGAATGAAAAGCTGGCATGGTTATCAAAAGAACAGATCATCAAGCATTTTCTTTCGCTCGAATTCAACCGTTTTCTGGAGTACTATAAAAATGCTCCCGATCTGAATGAGCGTTCTGTTGAACCTCGTGGCCAACGTGATCGCAGGACTTTTGTCTCAGATAATAACGGGAGTGGATTACGAAAAGGTAAAAGCAACGGCAAATATGCAAGATTTTTTATCAATGTAGGCAGAAAAGATGGTGTTGACCCTAAACGTATTATTGGTATTATCAATGAATATGCCGACGACAGGGATATCAATATCGGAGAGATAGAGATGAAAGACTCTTTTTCGTTTTTTGAAGTAGGGGAGAAGCATGCAGTAAAGATTGTTAAGTCTTTTAGAAACGCTAATTATCAAGGGCGTACGATGGTTGTTGAACCTGCTGAAGTGAAGTCTGCTAAGCGTCAAAAGAAAAGGTATGGCAACAATTAGGGATCAATCACAGTATGATCCAGGGGACTCTACTGTGATTAT
>JAVVFR010000439.1:0-1636 GCA_032250595.1 Bacteroidales bacterium
GTTGAACATTTAATGGCAAAAAATAGTGAACTGGAGAAAACTGTTGAAGTGTTGATGCGTGATATAGCAAAAAAGGAAGTTGAGTTTTTGCTCGATAGTGCACAAAAAATTAGTAATATCAGGTTTATAGGTGCCATTACGGCGCTTAACATGGCAGCAATTAAGGATATGGCTTTTTATTTGAGAAACCGTGAGAAGAATCTGATGATGGTGCTGGGTGCAGAAGAGCAAGGCAAAGCATTGTTATCGGTAGTGATCACTGATGATCTTATCAAAGCGAAGGGGTTTAATGCAGGAGTGATTATCAAAACGATTGCGCAACACATAAAGGGTGGTGGTGGTGGCCAGCCTTTCTTTGCTACTGCCGGTGGAAAGGAGCCAAAGGGGTTGCAAAAAGCGATTGATGCAGCCAGAGAGATCATCAAAAATATAGATTGACGAATAAAGTTAAGTGTTTTTCTGAAGGAGACAGATTGCGACTGCTTCAATAGCATATCCTTCGCCAACAGCACCGGTCTTTTCCCCGGTTTTTGCTTTCACTGATACACTCCCTGCTGCCAGTTGCAATACCCGTTCTATCTCTGCCTGAATATCTTTTATATAGGGTTGTAAAACGGGTTCCTGAAGATGAATTGTTGCATCAATATTAACAATGTTGTACCCTTTGGCTGCAATCTTTTCATTGACACGTTGCAATAATATCCGGCTGTCGATAGCGCGATAAGCGGGATCTTTATCACTGAACAAACGACCTATATCGCCTGATACCGACGCGCCTAATAAAGCGTCACATACAGCATGAAGTAAGGCATCCCCGTCGGAATGACCTGCTGCACCCTTGTGATAAGGGATGTTGATACCACCTATTCTTAAAGGGATCTCTTCTTGAAGAAGATGTAGATCGGTGCCGATGCCAATGCGGAATCCCATCAGGCTAATTTAATGCACTGGACAATTGTTCAAAGTTAAATGTCAATGAAAAGCGCAGGGTGTTTTGTAACGGATTCTGCTGCTCCACAGGAATCAAATAAGCAATATCGATACCAAATACATTTAACTTTAATCCGACTCCCAACGTAAAATATTTACGATTTCCTTTGGTCGCATGCTCATGGAAATAACCTGTCCGGAATGCAAACTGCTCCTGATACCAGTATTCAGCACCAAATCCTAAACTTATTTCCCGGATCTCTTCTTTTAATCCATAAGGGGCATCGCTGAAAGATTGAAAAATACCGGTAACTACACCAACGTTTGGGTTTTTCCCTTTTTCGATGATAAACTCTCCGGTTGCATCTCGCTCAAATTGTCCCGTAGAGTCATTTTTTAGATAGATAGGTGGTGTAGGAACCAATAGTTTATTGAAGTCGATCATAAAACCAATGGTGTTGTATTTGTCAATCTCTGTTTCAAATCCAAAGCCAAGGCGTAGGTTGGTTGGAATAAAATCTTTCTGGATGGTTTCAGTGTAAGATATCTTGGCTCCGATATTTGAGATATTGGCACCGAAGGCAAATGTGGCATCATTACCTTGAAGATCAAAAGGCTTTTGATAGTACAAAGAGACATCGCCGGCAACCGATTGCCCTGCATTTGATTCTGTAGCATTAAAAATCTGATTGCCAGTGAGATTGGA